>CAJONA010000027.1 GCA_905235755.1 uncultured Clostridia bacterium | reverse complement strand
ATCGTTGCTGAGATTTGCCTGCTTGATCACATTCGAGAATGTCGGGATAAGTACCGCCGCAAGTATCGCTATTATCGCAATAACGATCACAAGTTCAACGATGGTAAAACCTTTTTTGTTGTTTTTCATTTTTTTCTCCTTAATTAAATTATTTTGTTTTTTCGCGGCGATGATATAACGTGTTCCGAAAACGACGCCGCCGCGCGCATCGTCGTTTTGTATTCAAAATTGTATTTGTTTTTATATTACTATTTTGAATATATCCGAAGTATAGCATATTTGATATAATTTGTCAAGGGGGTGAATAAAAAATGTTTATTCCGAAAAGATCCGACAAAGAAGTCATCTCCATCAGGATCCCGTCGGACATGCTGAAAAGGATCGATGAAGAGGCGATAAAATACGATTTGAGCCGCAACGAACTTATCAATCAATGCATTGCTTTCGCTCTTGATAATCTTAAAAAAGAAAATGAGTCGGAGGATCAATGATCACATCCGACTCGCATTTTATATTCTAAAACAGATATTATTTATCATTGCAAAAAAGCGCTGTCACGTTGACAGCGCTTTTTACGTTTCGTGTTATATATTCACCTTTTCGCCGTTTGAACGGTACATGGCGAGGATGAGCTTTATCGACTTCGACGCCTCGGCAAAATCGATCGGGAATTTTTCGCCCGACGCGATTTTTGAGTAAAAATCGGTGATGAGTTTTGTATGTCCCGTTCCCCAGACCTCTTTCCCTATCACGGGCGTGCCGTCCTTGCCGACGAGGAGCTTGCCGTTGACGATGATATTGTCCGAGCAGATGTCGAGCGTGTCGCCGTCCGCGTGAAAAGAAAACGATACGGGATATGAATATTTCGCGGCGTTCGTCGCGTTGATTATGAAATTGCCGCCGTCAAATTCAAACAGACCGTACGCCGTGTCTTCAACCTCGATCACGTCGCGCAGAGAGTTGTTTGAAATATGCGCTATGACGCTTTTCGGCATACCGCACATCCACTGTAATATATCGAGCGAGTGTATCGCCTGATTTATCATGACTCCGCCGCCCTCGGTGGCGTATTTGCCGCGCCAATCGCCGCTCGCGTAATACGCGGCGTCGCGCTGCCATGTCAGATTGGCAACGGCGGACGTTATCTTTTTGCCGTCAAAAAACTTACGCGCAAATTCCGCCGGAACGCCGTATCTCGTCTGAAAACAAACGCCGAGCTGCGCCTTCGACGCATTCACAGCCGCTTCGATCATATCGAGCTGATCGTAGCTTATAGCAAGCGGTTTTTCGCAAAGGACGTTTATATTTCGTTTCAGCGCCTGACATATCATCTGAGCGTGCAGGTAATGCGGCGTGCATACGTGTACGACGTCGAGCGCCTCTTTGTCGAGCATCTCCGTATAATTTGAATAAACACGCGCCGACATACCGAATTTTTCGTTTGCCTTGCGGCATTTTTCCGTTTCGATATCGCATATGGCGACGACATCCGCTCCCATTTTTTCAAGGACGGAGAGATGCACCTGAGCGATGGCGCCTATTCCGATTACTCCCGTTTTCATATTTCCTCCGAAAACCGATTTTTCTATATTATAAGTCTTTTTTTTGAAAAAGTAAATGACTTCGCACACAAAAAATCTCTTTATTCGACATTAAAATTTGTGCATGTCAACACATCGCCAACAACAAAAAACGGTCGTTTCCGGCCGCTTTTTTATCGGATCATTCTTTTGCGTTCTCGATGTAATTCAAAACGTCGCCGACCGTTTCAAACGTCATGACGGCCTCGTCCGGAATGGCTACGCCGCATTCTTCTTCAATATCCATGACCATTTCGACGACGTCGAGCGAATCCGCTCCGAGATCGTCCGTGATCCTTGTGTTCTCGTCGATGTCTTCCGGATCGACTCCGAGCTGCTTTGAAATGATGCTTTTCAATGTTTCAAGCATATATTTTGCCTCCAAAAAATCCCTCGTTTTTTATGTTAAAATTATATATCAAATATTTCGGTTTGTAAAGAGCAAAAAGAAATTATTTGAAGATTTTTCATTCGTCGCCGCCCATGCGCGCGGTTTTGACGGCGTCTTCAAGCGCGGCGGCAAATTCATCGTCGACTTCGAGCAATATTTCATACCGCTTACCGTTGAATTCCGTTATATAAACATACTGCTTTGCAAAAATGTTACGGCAATAATTCAGCCTGCTGTCCGTTTTTCCGAAGCGCTCTTTGAAAAGGCGCTTTTCCTCCTTTGAACGCGGCTTTTTCACTATTCCCTCGCCCGTTTTGAGAGACAAAGCCGCCTGCGTGCTCGTTTTCGTGCCGATGCGTCTCGTTATGACAAGACTGTCCTGCGTTATCTGATACGCATATTCGCTTATGGCGTATCGCGTCGTCACAAACAGCGCGGCGGCAAGCAAACAGATCGCCGCGATATTTATCGCGCCCGAAGCGCCGGACACAAGCGGCGCGACCGCCGCCACGATCACAGACATCACGAGAAGCGCCGCCGCTGTAACGGCGCCTTTTTTATCCGCCTTTGGTTGATAAAACATATACACCTCTTTTAGCACATAAATTATAACATTTCATAAAATGATTTTAGAAATCACAGAAAGGTCATTTAAACAATGAACATAGACAAAAACGCTTTTAACGCTCTCCTTTCGATGAGCGATGAAGAATTTTCGGATAAGATAAACGCCGTGACGTCACGGCTCGGAATGAATCCGAACAGCGTCAGCGCCGCGCGCGTACGGATGATGCTGCGCTCGATGACGGAAAAAGACCTGTCAAACCTGCTTGCCTCGCTCGGTGAAGAAAAAGCGTCTGAAATAACTCGCATAATCAAGGGAGGAGAATAAATTGGATTCGCTGTTTGGCGATAAGCTCGAAAAACTGCTCTCAAACGAGCAAACAATGGGAAAAATACGTGAAATAGCGAACTCACTTTCGGAAAACGGCGGCCCCGAAGGGGCGCCTCCGCCGCCTCCGCCCCCTCCGCCGCCAAAGCGTGAGCCTCCGCCCGATTGCCCGCCGAAAAACGACCTGCGGCCGCCGCCGTCGAGGATAGGCGGGTACTGCGCTATCCTATCGGCGATCAAACCGTATCTCGACGCCGAGCGCCGGGAGCGCGTCGATAAAATGATAAGGGTTTTGAAAATTGCCGAAACCGCAAAAACATTAATGGGTATATGAGGTATTTATGTACAGTAAAAATTATATCGTTGGCGACGAAGCGTCGCCGGAAAACATCAACGTACCGCCTCAGTACAGCGGGAACGCGATATACCACCGGAAAGAACAGTACCGCGAACAGCCATACGGCGAAAGCGATGCGCCTTCGTATCGCGAGATAGATCAAACGAATGAACAAGATGAGCCGAGTGACCGGCAGCCTTTTACGGGCGCGTTCAAACCGATCGACGACGATAAAGAGCGTTTTCGGAACGAGGCTCCGCCGCCTCCGCCGCCACCATATCAGCCGCCTCCGCCGCCTCCGTATCAGCCGCCTCCGCCGCCTCCGTATCAGCCGCCTCCGCCGCCTCCGCCGTCTCCGCATCAACGGTCGGGGCTGCTCGACCGCTTTTCAAGCGAGGACCTGATTATCTTCGGTGCCGCCGCGATGCTCGTGTTCAGAGATCAGGACGACCTGCTGTCGCTTGGCATACTGCTGCTCATCATTCTGATGTAGGTATATCGAAAGCTGTCGGCGAAAAATCATAATCGCCGATATATTCGCCGATGGAGTAGTCGTAGACGATCACGCCGCCGACAGTCGATGCGAAATGACTGATGACTCCGGTATCTATGCCGATATGTATCTCATCGGTCATTTTCATATCCGACATATAGCATTTTATCACATATTCCGTCTTGTCGTCCGACATCGAGTAGTCCGTCACATCGTATTTTCCAGTCTTGAAGACGGAAAAATCCGGTATCGGGGCTATTAGCGAAAATGACAGCGATTCCGAGATCGGATATATATCGTATACGCCCGCTTCAACGTCAGAAACATAAACTTTTTCCCCGTCGCAAATCACCTCGCCGATGACGCGGAACCGGCTGTCGTACGTGATTATTTTATATTTATCGCCCGATTTATATATGTCGTACGCTTCCATTTTAATATTTCCGCCGGTGCTTTCGCTGCTGTTTCTTCCGAAATACGCCGCATAGCTCTGAATGAAATAATTATCGTAAAAAGGCAGCTCCGTCAGGACAGCGGCGACATCGCTCTCGTCAAATCCCATCTCGGAATAATCGCCGAACACGCCGTTGCCGGCGATGACCGACGACGGCCCCGACGCTTCATCGCTCGTCTCATACAGCCAGTCGACGTTCATAACGCCGATCCCGATGAGCAGATAGACGCTCCCCGCGCAAACGATCACAAAAGCGAGGAATATCGTGAGCATCGAAGCAAAAGTTTCAAGTCCCGTGCGTTCTTTTTTGTTCATACGCTCTCCCCTTTCCCGTCGCCGCTCGACAAAGCGTCGTCATTTTCCGGCGCGTCTTGCGCCGCTTTATTCGAACTTTTCTTTATTATCTTCGGAATAAACCTTATCGAAATGAGCGCCGCCAGCGCGACGGCGATGATCACTATGGCGATGACGTGTGATTTTATATAAATTATCGCCGCAATGCTGAACAGCGATGAGAGCAGATACAATATAAGCACCGCCGTGCGCGGCGAAAAGCCCATATCGACGAGGATATGATGTATATGAAGGCGATCCGACGAGAACGGGTTGCGCCCCTTTGATATCCTGACAAAGAACAGTCTTACCGCGTCCGTGACGGGAAGCGCGAGGACTATGGCTGGGATGATGACAGATAAAAACGCCTGTCCTTTAAAGAAGCCGAGCACGGACACCGTCGCCATGACATATCCGAGTGACATCGCCCCCGCGTCGCCCATAAATATCGATGCGGGAGTGAGGTTATACGGCAAAAATCCGAGCGCCGCGCCGCAAAGCGCGCTGCATATAACGGCGCTGACGACGTCGCCGTTCACGAGCGCGGAGATAAAGAGCGCCATGAGCGCAAACGACGATATGCCGCAGGCGAGTCCGTCGAGCCCGTCCATCATATTGAGAGAATTTATGACGAGCACTATCCACAAGACGGTGAGCGGCACGGAGAAAACGCCGAACCGAATATAATGGCCGAAAATATATACGTATTCGATAGCTCCGCCGAGCAGCACAGTCGCCAGCGCGACGGCCACCTGGATGAAAAATTTGACGAAAGACTTCATATCGAACAAGTCGTCGATAACGCCGGTTATCATCATCAAAAGAGTACCGACAGCGATGATGATGTAATTTCGCGTAAGCTCGCCGAGTATAGCAAGCGTCACAGTGCCGACCGCGATGAACGACGCCACTATCGCCACGCCGCCGAAATACGGAACCGGCTCTTTTTGCAGTTTGCGTTTCCCGTCCGGCTTGTCCATGGCGCCGACTTTGACGGCGCAGCGGCGCATGAGCGGAGTCAGCGCGCACGACAAAAATGCCCCGATCAAAATGACCGCGACATATATAAAGTCCGTGATCAACAAATTCACATCATCAAACATAACCGCTCCGAAAAATGCCTGCGCCGAAATGCGCCGAAAATATTATTGCAATTACACAATTATATGATACCATAAATCTTTTCTATTTCAAGAGTTATTTTTAAAAAGGCGGAAAACTTCCAAAAATTTATGACTATCTTTTTTTGAAAATGTGTACTATAATGTCCATATACGATCTTAATTTCGGAGAAACGGTATGGAAATTATACCTATTGACAGCGAAAGCATAAAAATACAGTTGACATATGCCGATATGAAAATGTACAACATATCATGCGACGTCATGGATTACCGCAACAGCGCGACGCGCCGCGTCATTCGTCAGGTACTCGACAAAGCAAAAAGCGAGATGGGCTTTGACGCATCGGGCGGCAAAGTCGAGATCAGGATGCTCGAGTCGAAGGACGGCGGCTGCGAGCTTTTTGTAAAAAAAACAAATCTTTCAAGCGGAGGCGACAGTATGGGATACACAAAAGAAAATTATAGAATATCGCCTGAAAAAACGGAGCGCATCGAGACCGTCTCATATGCTTTTGACAGCCTCGACGACCTTGTATGCGCGTGCAAACAGCTTTTCGCCAAGGAATTTTGCGGCGAGAGCCTCGCGTATTTCGAGCCGGGCGAGCGCGGCAAGTATTTTCTGATAATAAGCGACGCGCCGAAGCCAACGTCATCACGACTGCTGAAAACGTTTTCGTTCCTTTCGGAATTCGGGCAAAAGTGCGATTATATATGCGCCGATTCATACATAAAAGAGCATTTCAGATGTATCTGCGACAAGAACGCGGTCAAAATCATCGCCGAAAATTGCTGATAACGTCTTGACATAAATTAAAATATATAATATTATAAGTGTGCGGAGCCATCGGCTTTGCACACTTTTTTGATAAGGCGGTAGAGCCGTGGAAAATCTTGAAAAGATACGGTCGGAATGTGATAATTGCGTCAGATGCGAGCTGGGTAAAACGCGCACGAATATAGTTTTCGGCACGGGAAACGAGCGCGCCGCGCTGATGTTCGTCGGCGAAGCGCCGGGCGAAAACGAGGACAAGACGGGAATACCGTTCGTCGGCGCGGCGGGGCAGCTTTTTGACAAATATCTGATATCCGTAGGGATAAAACGCAGCGACGTATACATAGCAAACATTCTCAAATGCCGCCCGCCGCACAACCGTGATCCGCTCCCCGCGGAGGAGGACGCGTGCATTGCGTACTTGCGCGAGCAGGTGAAGGCGATATCGCCGAAAATGATCGTGTGTCTCGGGCGCATCGCGGCGATGAGGCTGATAGACGCCGACTTCAAAATAACGCGCGACCACGGAAAATGGTACGACAAAGGCGGTTTTCAAATGTGCGCCGTGTATCATCCGTCGGCGCTGCTGCGAGATCCGAGCAAAAGAGAAGATATGCTGATAGATATGATCGAAATAAAAAAGAGATATGACTTCTTGACAAAATAGCGGCGGCACGCCGCCATATATAAACACGGAGGCAAAAATGAAAGCTGTAATTATGACCGAGCGGCCGCAGAACATCGACGCGGTGTATTCCGAAAATTTCAAAAAAAAGCTCGCGGCGGAGCTTGATATGCTGCCGCAGTGCGTATCGAAGGACGAGCTCATCTCGCGCGAAGATATGCGCGGCGTCGAGATAATTTTCTCGACGTGGGGCATGATCAGACTGACAAAAGAGGAGATAAAAACATATCTTCCGATGCTGAAAGCCGTATTCTATGCGGCGGGAACGGTGCAGTATTTCGCGCGACCGTTCATCGAGAGCGGCGTGCGCGTTTTCAGCGCGTGGGCGGCAAACGGAGTGCCCGTCGCGGAGATAGCCGCGTCGGAGATAATCCTCGCAAACAAAGGCTTTTTCACGCGCCGCGTGAAACGCCGCTCCGAATGGTCAAACGATGATCCGCAGCGCAACTATCCGGGCAACTTCGGCACGAAAGTCGGACTGCTCGGCGCGGGCATGATAGGACGAGGCGTCATAGAACGCCTCAAAAGCACCGACCTTGATGTTTACGTGTACGATCCGTTTTTAACGGACGACGCGGCGGCGCATCTCGGCGTGAAAAAGGCAAGCCTCGATTACATATTTGAAAATTGCAACGTCATATCGAATCACATTGCCAATAAAGAAGAGACAAAAGGCATGATAAACAAGACGCATTTCGACAAAATGGGACAGTACGCCGTCTTTATAAACACGGGGCGCGGCGCTCAGGTCGTCGAAGCGGACATGATAGCGGCACTCAAAGAGGTCCCGACGAGGACGGCGCTCCTCGACGTTACAGATCCCGTAGAGCCGCCCGAGGAAAACAGCGAACTGTATAATATGGACAATGTGTTCCTGACGCCGCACATCGCGGGAAGCACCGGCAACGAGTGCTACCGCCTCGCAGAGTATATGTACGACGAATATAAGGCGTTTGCGTCGGGCTTGCCCGCAAAATACGAAGTAACGGAAAAAATGCTGTCAACTATGGCATAAGGTGAAAAAATGTTTGCATACGAAAAAAAAGATAAGAACACATATAACTTTCGCTCTCTCGGTCAGCTCGAAAATATAATAGAGAAAAACGGCTACGACATACCGCTCTCACGCGACATTTCGCCGCTTGGCAAAAAGGTTGAAATAAAGACGGCGGCAAAGACGTACACGCTTTCAAACTCGCTCTCCGTTCACCCGATGGAGGGCTTTGACGGGGACGAAAACGGCACTCCGACGGAACTTTCGCACCGCAGATATATGCGTTTCGCGTCGTCGGGCGCGGCGCTCGTTTGGAGCGAGGCGATCGCCGTCGTTCCCGAGGGACGCACGTCCGATCATCAACTTATGATAACGGAAGAAAACGTCGGCGATTACGCCGCGCTCGTAGCCGACTTCAAAAAGATCACGGACGCGCCGATAATAGCGCAGCTCACGCATTCGGGACGTTTTTCTCACAATTCGAACACGCCGCACCCGATAATCATGCAGGTCAACCCCGAGATAGAAAAGGTGCGCCCGCAGGACAAGGGCACGCCGCCGGTTTCCGACTACTATCTCGATCAGCTTCACGCGTATTATGCAAAGGCGGCGGCGCTCGCAATCAAAGCGGGGTTTGACGGCGTAGACATAAAGATATGCCACCAGTATCTGCTCAGCGAAGCGCTCTCATCGTTTTTGAGAGACGGCAAATACGGCGGCTCATACGAAAACCGCACGCGGCTGATAAAAGACATATTCATCGCGGTAAAAACGGTGCTCCCCGCCGATAAAATACTCGCGTCGCGCTTCGGCGTTTCCGATATGCTTCCCTATCCGTACGGATACGGAACGAACAAAAACGACGCGTCGGTCCCCGATCTCACGGAGGCGCAAACGCTTCTCGGCGAGCTTATGCGCGATTACGGGCTGTCGCTTATCGATATGACGATGGGCTCACCGTACATCGCGCCGCACATAAACCGCCCGTACAACAAGGGCGGATACGTCGCAGACGAGCCGCCGCTCAAAGGCGTCGAAAGACTGCTTACATCGGCGCGGCAGATCAAAACGGCGCTGCCGTCGCTGACAGTCATAGGCACGGGATACAGTTATCTGCGCGAGTTCGCGCAATACGCCGCGGCGGGGGCGCTCGACAAAGGCTACGCGGACATGGCAGGTTTCGGCAGGATGGCTTTCGCCTACGACACGTTCGCCAAAGATATGATAGCGGGCAAATTCGACGCCGGCAAGACGTGCATCACGTGCTCAAAATGCACCGAACTTATGCGCCACGGCAGCGTCACCGGCTGCCCGATAAGAGATCAGGAGATATACCTTCCGATATACAGAAAGATCGTTATGGGAAAGTGAGGAAATGATATGAAAACGGCAGTAGTGACCGGCGCGGCGCGCGGGATAGGGCGGGCGATTGCCGTCGCCCTCGCAAAGGACGGATATGCCGTCGCGGCTGTGGCGCGCTCCGGCGCCGACAATGAAAACGCCGCGTCGCTGATAAAAGAGCTTTCTGCGTATTCGCCGTCGTCTTTCTATATTTCCGCCGACATATCGTCGGACGCGGACAGACGCAGGATAGTCGACGCCGTCATCGAAAAGTCAGGCAAAATCGACGTGCTCGTCAACAACGCGGGCATCGCTCCGAAAGAGCGCCGCGACATCCTTCAAATGAGCGAGGAAAGCATGGACGCGCTCCTCGAAACAAACCTCAAAGGAACGTTCTTTTTGACGCAGTACGCGGCAAACAAGATGATAGACGGCGGTTTCGGCACCGCGATAATAAATATAACGTCGATGTCGGCGTATACGTCGAGCGTAAGCCGCGGCGAATACTGCATATCGAAAGCGGGGCTTTCGATGGTGACGACGCTGTTCGCGGACAGGCTCGCGCAGTACGGGATAGGCGTTTATGAGGTGCGCCCCGGCATAATCGAAACAGATATGACAGCCGTCGTCAAAGACAAATACACGGCGATGATCGACGGCGGACTTCTGCCCATTTCTCGTATGGGTAAGCCCGACGACGTCGCAAAAGCGGTGACAATGCTTGCCGACGGCGCGCTCGGATATTCTACGGGCGAAGTCATAAACGTCGACGGCGGCTTCCACATTCGGAGATTGTGATGAAAAATATAATTATTGACGGCAAAACCATACCGCTTTTTGAATACGACGCGATAGTTATAGGCAGCGGCGCGGCGGGATATAACGCCGCGGACGAGCTGTACTCGCTCGGCAAGACGAATATTGCCGTCATCACCGAGGGGCGCGCGATGGGAACGTCGCGCAACACGGGCAGCGACAAGCAGACGTACTACAAGGTGTCGACGTCGGGCGGCGAAGCCGACTCCGTACTCGATATGGCGAAAACGCTGTTCGACGGCGGAAGTATGCACGGCGATATGGCGCTGATAGAAGCGGCATATTCGCAAAAATGCTTTTTCAAGCTCGTAAGCTGCGGCGTGCCGTTTCCTTTTAACGAGTACGGCGAGTTCGTCGGATACAGAACGGATCACGACACGCGCCGCCGCGCGTCGTCGTGCGGCCCGCTCACCTCAAAACTCATGACGGAAGCGCTCGAAAAAGCCGTTATAAAGAAAAACATAACAGTCCTCAACGGGCACAGAATAGTGAAGATACTTGCCGAAAACGGCAGAGCCGTCGGCGCAGTATCGGTCAGAGCCGCTTCCGCAAGCGAAGAAAATCCGCTCGGGCTGTGCGTTTTCGCCGCAAGCGACGTCGTGTACGCCGTCGGCGGTCCGTCGGCGATATACTCGTCGACAGTATATCCCGAAAGCCAGACGTGTGCGATCGGCGCGGCGCTCGAAGCGGGCGCAGAGGGAATGAACCTCACCGAGTCGCAATACGGCATAGCGTCTGTCAAATTCCGCTGGAATTTGTCCGGAACGTATCAGCAGGTGATACC
>CAJONA010000026.1 GCA_905235755.1 uncultured Clostridia bacterium | reverse complement strand
CGATGAACTCCTCCAGTCCCTTGCGGGCGAACAGGCGGCGCGCCACATCGACGCCCGACGGAGCGCGTTCGCCGAGCAGTTCCTCGCACGAGCGCATGAGCGGATCGCGCATAAATCTGTCGACGAATATGTCGTCGAAAACGGCGTTTGCAGCGGCGACCATGCTCATTCCGAGATGGTGCGACATAAAGCTCTTTATGACCGCATAACCGTTTCCGACGCGCGTCTTTTCCGCGTCAAGCGCCTCGTAAAAGCCGTATTTACCGTACATGCCGATGTTTTTCAGCTTTTCGAGATTGGACAGAACGCGCGACGGTGCGCGTTTCAGCATCAAAAACGATGAATACGGCGATATCACCATCTCCTGCTTCGTCTCAGGATCGAGCGACAGCGAATCGAGCCCGAACGCGGCGTACTGATAATTCATATCATGGTCAAATTCAAAATAGCACGATTCCGACACGCCGAACACGGAATATCCCTTTCCCGAGACTCGGACAGCACTCTCCGTCTGCCGCGCAAAAGCGTATGAAAGCGCCAAATCCGAAAACGAATTCTTCGGCTCGGGCAATACGAGCGACGGCATGAAAAATTCAAACGCGGTTCCGCTCCACGATGCCGCGCCTATCTTCGAGCGGCGCGAGAGGAGCGTCCTGCCGAGTTTTCTGTAATAGCCCTGTCTGGCGGCGTGCGTTCCCTCTATGAAATAAGCGGTCGTGCGCGCCTCGCTCATCAGCATATCGTAGCAGGATTCAGAGAGCGCGCCGCTCGCCGCGTTATATCCGACCGACAAAAATCCGCGATTTTTGTCCATGAGTTTGTCGAAATCCGCCTCAAAGATGAGTTTTTCCGCGCGGTTTTTGACGTAAACCAGATTTACGTTTTCAAAAGCATACTCTTTTATTCCCTCGCAAAAAGCGACGAGCGACGTCACAAGATTTCCGCTGTCGACGCTCGACACGAACGGCACTCCGATCACATTCAGCGTTTCAAGGCTGTACCAGTTGTAAAAATGACCGTTCCAGCGCAGCATTTTTTCGAGCGAAGAAAGCGCGTTTTCCGAGCGGACGAAAAGCTCGTCCGTGCCGATAAATCCAAAATCGCGCGCAGCCAAAAGCACGAGAAAATACAGTCCTATATTCGTCGGCGACGTCCTCATCGCGACAGTATTGACAGGTGAAAACTGAACGTTGTCAGGCGGCAGCCAGCTTGTCTGCTCGCCGACGTTATCGGAGAAGAATTTCCACATATCGGCTGCATAAGTGCGGATCTTTTCTTCCGTCTTTGCCGAGATCCGCTCGGCATTTCGGCGTCCCTTGCCGAGCGTCCAAGTGATAAACGGAAACAGTATCCAAAACACGCCGATCACCCTTGCCGGCGACGGCAATATCAGCGCCAATGCGCCCGCAAACACAGAATGCCACATCACAGCCGCGTGATAAGAGAGGCTGTTTTTTCTTCCCGCCTCGACTTCGGCGGCAGTAGTCCAACTCAGAAAGCCTTGCTTTGAAAAAGCGGCAGAGTAAATTACATTTACTGTTGCTTTCACAAACACTCCGGCAAAAGCGGCGAGCGAAAAAATGTCAAAAGCGACGGACGCAAGCGTCCGCCCTAATGACGTTTTTACGGAATACAGAGTTTTGCGCTCTTTTCCGAAGACGAGTCGGAACACGCTTTTGAATATCGGAAAGAACAGATAGCTCAGCACCAAAAGCGCGTAATATGACCTGAAATACGAGCACAACAGTATCAGCAAAACGCAAAAAAGCGGCACGCTCTCGCGCACTATGTTATCGAATATCTGATATCTCGAAAGAAGATTTACGGGGTTTTTTATCTTTTCCCCGGCTTCGTTTTTCACCGTTTTGCCGAGATATGCGACCGTCTGCAAATCACCGCGTATCCAGCGTTCAAGGCGCGAAAAATACGCGGGAGCAGTCTTTGGTGTGCTGTCGGTCAGAACGGTCTTCTCAGACACTGCGGTTCGAGCTATCGCGCCTTCGAGCAGATCGTGGCTGAGTATGCGCTCTTTCGGAAAGACGCCGTCGCACACGGCGAGGAACGCGTCGACGTCTATCATTCCCTTTCCGCAGAAAATGCCTCTGCCGAAAACATCCTGATACAGATCAAACGAGAATGCGGAATATCGGTCGGTGCCGCCTCCGCCGCCCGTCAGCGCGGCGAACGCGCTCTTATTTGCCGAAAATAGCGATACCGCCATTTTCGGCTGCAGGATGCCGTATCCGCTGACGACCGCTTTGCGCTTGAAATCGACGACGGCTCGGTTTTGCGGATGAAGCATTATTCCGAGCATATCGCGCACGCTCGATATGCCGAGTTTCGTGTCGCCGTCGAGCGTCAGCAAAAATTCGGCGCCGCGCGCCATTTCTCCGCCGATGACCGTGTCAAAGGATCCGTCGCCGCCTTTGATATATCGGCAAAGTTCGAGCACCGCGCCCCTTTTGCGCTCCCAGCCGAAATATTTATGTTCGCAAACGGCAAAGCGGCGGCGGCGTATGAACAGCGCAAAATGCGCGCCGTATTTTTCATTCAATGCATTTATACGCGACGACGCATATCTTATAACGGCGCCGTCGGAAGAAACGTGTTTTCGATCGGCTTCTTTGAGATCGCCGAGCACCGCGAAGGTGAAGTTTTCACCGCCGTTTTGCAGATAGAAATCCTCGAGGTCGTCGAATATTTCCTTGTCCGAACGTTCGCCTTGGAGGAGCGTCGTTATCGAGATCACGCACCGCGCATTTTCAAGTTCTTTTCCTCTCGATAAGCTCGGCAAAAAGTAATGATTTCGCTCGAATATCGCCCTTGCGAGTTCCTTTGCGAGCATGTACGAAAGCGGCAGAGCGACGAGCGATATTACGGCGTTTGAAACGAATGTTATTATCGCAAACACGCACGCAGTCAGCACAAAAACAAACCAAAAATACGCCTTGCCTGTGTATTTGTTTTGACTGAGCAGATATTTTCCGACGTGTTCGCCGTCGTTGTCGGCGCGCTCGACGAGCTCTTTTGCCGCATTTATCTCGTCGCCATCGCTTTTTTCAAGAAGCATCATATCATAATGAAGCACGGTATCGCGGCTGCAATTTTCATATACGCCCGCCTTTTCGAGCGCGAAAATGTGATGAACTTTTGTGAATTTATAGAAAATATCGTCGAAATTCACCGTCTCGAGTGCCATAAACGCGCGAACGCACAAGCGTTTTGTCTTGTCGTCGCCGCAGGCGAAAATGTCGGCAAGCGCCGCAGTGCAAAAATCGCGCAAAAGCAAAAGCTCGGAGATCTTAAAATCGTGCTTTTTCGACAGCTGCGCAACAAACTCAAAGAGCGTCGCGTGCTTGATATTCATTTCGACGGCGTCGAGATACGCCTTCATCATCGCATACGAATACGGCGCGTCGCCGCAAACGCTCATCCGCTTTTCGGACATGAGCGCGTCGGACGAGCTCTTCGCGCCTTGAAGAAAGTTGTACGCTCCGTACGTTTCATCCGCGCCGCTTTTTGCACGCGAACGAATATATGCGGAGACTATTTTCACATTCGTTTTACATTTTATAAAAAAACGCCGTGGCGTTTTTGTCTCGACAGCGCCGTTATCGCTTAAAAATTTTTCCGCTGCGCTTGTTATATCAGTCATTCTGTCTACCTTTGAATAATATTTTTTTTATTTTTGACAGCGGGGATATTTTTATACAAAAAAAGCGGCTGTGCGCCGCTTTGAAATCTGTATTTTTTTATTTGTTTTCAAATTTTATATGCACCCTGCCCGACAGATCGCGAGCATATATAAGTTCTCCGTCCCAGCCGTCGGCATCTATGCTTTCCGCGTCGCAGCCGATGACGGCAACGCTTGCGGCGGTATATTTCAGCTTCAGCGGCGCCGACGTTTTCGGGCCGTGAACACCCGCTATCACGCAGTCGGAATTTTGGTAAATGTCATTTACATATTCGTTTTTGGCGTCGACAGCCGCCGCGCCGACGTATGAGACTCTATGCCCGTTTTCCTCGATCGCAAGCGCTATAACGGGATGCGTGGAACTTTTTGATGCGACGTATCTCGGCAGCGTTATGGTGACTCCGTCGACTTCGATCTCCGACTCTTCCGCCCTGTTGTAGAATATTATATCGGCGGCGTCGCCGACGGTCAAAGTGATGTTTCTTATGACGAGCGCGTCATTTTCGGTCTCTGTCGTCGGTATGACGATATGATTGACTTTTATATATGTCAGGAGCTTTTGCAGGCTCGATATGTGGTTGACGTGAAGATGCGTCAGCACGAGATAGTCTATTTCTTCACTGTAAAGCGCATTTACGTTTTCGACCGCATCGTAAAGCGGCGAATATCCGCCCGTCGATATGTCGATAACGAACACGTTGCCGCCTTTTGACACGGTGATGCTTTCGCTTGTGCTTGTTACCGAATATATCATATCGGTATCGCCGGCCCGCATTTGATCGAAAATGCCGAGGCACACGCAAAACGCGATCACCGCCGCCGCTCCGACGGCGAGGACGAGCCGCCTGTCGAGCTTCTTCACCATCAATATCGCGGCAGTGAGCGCCGCGCCGACGATGATTATATATATCACAAACGGCTGTTTTATCGAGATATATGCGCCCTCGACGGACGATATGCGCTCCGTCAGCGCGAGTATTGCCGACAGAGGAACGCCGGCAAGCGCGGCGATGACACTTGAAATTATCGGCACAAACGACAGCACGCACGTCAGAAGCGATAAGACGAGCGCAAGCTCGGCGAGAGGTATCAATATAAGCCCCGATACGACGGAGAACGCCGATACGCCACCGAAAGAAGCGAACAGCACCGGCAGCGTGAACATCTGCGCCGCCGCGCCTGCGATCATCAAAGTCAGTATCTGTCTTAAAACGCCTTTTACGATCTTTTTGAATGTTCCGTCGTCTTTTTTCGGCATAAGCGCGGTCATTTTAAACGCAGGAGCGACGACGAGTATTCCGAACGTCGCCGAGCACGAAAGCCAGAGCCCGGCATTGTAAACGGAGTTCGGCCAAATCGCAATAATGATCGTCATCGCTATAAAGAGCGACGTTAAGCCGTCGCTTTTTTCGCCGATCATATCGGATATAAGATATAGCGTCATCATTATCCCCGCGCGGCATACCGACGGCGAAAAACCGGTCAGCGCCATATAAAACAGCGTTATCGCGATAAGGATGATATTGCGTTTTACGCGTCCTGCCGCGCGAAGCATAAAGTGAAGCGACATGATTATGACGGATAGATGCATACCGCTTATCGCTATAAGATGCGACGCGCCCGCGCGTCTGAAATCGAGCTTGATCTTTGATGTGACGCCGCTTCTGTCCCCAAGCGTGAGTGCCGCCGCGAGCGCGCCTTCGTCTCCGCCGACAAGCTGTGACAGCTTTGCCGAAAGTGCGAATTTAAAATCGTTTATTTTGTCAAAGATATCGGCGTCGGCGGCGGAAACGTACTCAGCCGCGTCGGCGTCGAACGCTATGTAAACGCCGTCGCTCTCATAAAGCGACGAGTAAGCGTCGACATCGCAAAAGCTTCCTGTCGCGGTGAATATGTCGTCGGTGTAAAATTCGTTTTCAAACGGAAAACTCAAATACACTTTTATATCGACGCTCTCTCCGTCTATATCGGACACGCCGGCGATCATCGCCGAGCCGTATGATTCGGAATAGAGTATCTCCTCGGCGCGGCACAATATAACGTGTTCGTCGTCGGAGATAAGCGCTTTCGCCGATGTTTGCTTTTCAAAAAGCGCGCTCCCGCCGAAAAAGCCGAGAACGCAAAACGCCGCGGCAAGAAACGCCGCGACGAATGAATTTGCTGATTTTTTGCCCGATGAGAAAAACGTATAAAAGAACGACGCAACAACAAGTGCCGACGCAGTCGGCACTGTTATGGCGAGCGACACTCCGTATGCACGGCAGCAAAAGCACGCGATACCGAGCGCAAGTGCCGCTGCGAGCGTTCTTTGAACGTTTTTCATATTTTATGTAGCGCCGTCAGCCGATGTCGGCAATACGCTTGTCGAGCTTCTTCTTTTCTTCTTCATAGCCCGGCTTATTTAACAGCGCGAACATGTTTTTCTTGTACGCTTCGACGCCCGGCTGATCGAACGGATTTATCCCGAGCATATATCCCGAAACGGCGACAGCCTTTTCAAAGAAGTATACGAGATAGCCGAAATCGTCCGCGCTGCGGGACGTGAGTTCGACCGCGCAGTTCGGCACGCCGCCGTCGGTGTGCGCGATGACCGTTCCTTCAAACGCCTTTTGATTCACGTAGTTCATCTCTTTGCCCGCAAGGAAGTTGAGCCCGTCGGAGTTACCGCTGTCATACGGTATCTCAAATCCATCCGGAATGTTGACGTTGATGAACGTCTCAAACATCGTGCGCGAACCCTGCTGGATGTATTGCCCCATCGAGTGAAGGTCCGTCGAATATATGACGGACGACGGGTACAGTCCGCGGCCGTCCTTGCCTTCGCTCTCGCCGAAAAGCTGTTTCCACCACTCGCACGTCATCGTGAGCGCGGGATCGTTCGCAACGAGTATCTCTATCTTTTTTCCCTGACGGTAAAGTATGTTTCTTATCGCAGCGTACTTGTAGCACGGATTTGTAAATATGTCGCCGCCCGCGAGTTCTTCTCTCGCTTTTGCCGCGCCGCCCATCATTTTGTCGATGTCGATCCCCGCCACCGCTATCGGAAGCAGTCCCACCGCCGTAAGCACGGAATATCTGCCGCCGACGTCGTCGGGAATGACGAACGTCTCGTATCCGAAAGCGTCGCATTGCGAGCGCAGAGCGCCGCGCGCCTTATCCGTCGTTGCGAATATGCGGTCTTTTGCTTTTTCGCCGTATTTTTCAACGAGCATATCGCGGAATACGCGGAACGCTATCGCAGGCTCAGTCGTCGTACCCGATTTCGATATGACGTTCACGCAGACGTCCTTCCCCTCACAAAGCTTGATAACGTCGCGCATATGAGACGAGCTTATGTCGTTGCCGACAAAATAGATCTCGGGCGAGCCGTCTTTAAACGAGTTGTGGCTGTTCCCTTTTACAAATTCTATCGCCGCGCGCGCGCCGAGGTATGATCCGCCGATGCCTATGACAACAAACACATCGCAGCTTTCGCGTATTTTCTTCGCCGCCGCTTTTATTCTCGAGAACTCATCTTTGTCATAGTCTACGGGAAGGTCTACCCAACCGAGAAAATCGTTTCCCGCGCCGTTTCTTTCTTCAAGTGTTCTGACGGCGCTCTCAAGTTCGTCCGAAACGGCCGACAGGTCGGAGTCTCCGACAAAACTCTTCAAATATTTGTCCGTAAATTTAAATGCCATTTTTGCCTCCGCTATTATAAATATTTGATTTAAAATTTGTTTCGTTTTTGTTTTCCGCACCGGCGACAGAGCATTTCATCCTCTCGTCATTGCGGCAAAGATGCGATGACAGGCACTTTCTGTGCAAGACTCCGTTTTTGTCTGTCGTCGACATCACAACGACGTCCGTGCCGAGATTTGAACAGTATTTGCCCGAAATATCGCCGTCGATCTTTTTGTCCATATTTCCTCCGCGTGTTTTTTCATATGATGCGGAAAAAACGCAAAAGTTATTCGTCGTCGTAATTTTTCAGCCGCGATACTGCGTAGCCGTCGACGCCCGCGCGCTGCATCGCGCCGAATATCCGGTGTTTCAGTCCTTTGTTTTTTCTTTCGAGCGATGCGAGCAGCGTCTTCATCTCCTCGCGTTCCGTTTTTTTGTCGGCGGGACACGGGCTTATGATGACCGGCAGCTCAGCGTTCTTCGCAAAATACCGTATATCCTTTTCGGGAACGTATACAAACGGACGGATCACCGTGATATCCGCGCGATCGAGATACGTCACAGGTGCGAAGCACCCGATGCGTCCCTCGTAAAAGAGATTCAGCATAAACGTCTCCACCGCGTCGTCAAAATGATGCCCGAGCGCGACCTTGTTGCAGCCGAGTTTTTTCGCGGTATCGTTGAGCATCCCGCGGCGCAGCTTCGCGCAAAGCGAGCAAGGGTTCGGCTCTTTTCGCAAGTCGAACACTATTTTCGAGATGTTCGACGGCTCTATATGATATTCTACGCCGAGGCGCATGCAGAGTTCGACGATGCGCGAATAATCGGCGGGCGGCTTTCCTATCTCCTCGAATTTCATATCGACAGTTACCGCGACAATGTCGAATTTTTTCGGATAAAAGCGGCGAAGCTCCGCAAGCGTGCACAGCAGCGACAGCGAATCTTTGCCGGCGGAAACGCCGACGGCTATCTTGTCGCCGTCCCGTATCATACCGTAATCGTCGCACGCGCGGCGCGCGTAGCTTAGCAGACGTCTCAGTCCTTTCATTCTATGCCTCCGAAAAAAAATTATCGGGTATTATTATATCACCGAAACGAAGTGTTTTCAATATAAAATTTGATATTTTTGACAGTATTTTGCTTTTTGTGGAAAAAAGTACCGCCTTTCGAGCCGAATATACAAAGGTCGTTTGCGTCAATACTTTTTTTACCCGATTTTGCATAAAACGACGCAAAATCACGAAAGGCGGTATAAAAATGTACTACAATAAAGTTGAAATTTGCGGAATAAACACCTCGACGCTGAAAACGCTGACGGACGAAGAAAAGGACGAGCTCTTAAAAAAGACGGCGGACGGCGATATGAATGCCCGCCGCGACCTCATCGACGGCAACCTTCGCCTTGTGCTCAGCGTAGTACAGCGCTTCGGCGGCAGAGGCGAGAGCGCCGACGATCTTTTTCAGATAGGCTGTATCGGACTGATAAAAGCGATCGACAACTTCGATATATCCGTCGGCGTGAAATTTTCAACTTATGCCGTTCCGATGATAATCGGCGAAATAAGACGCTATCTGCGCGACAACAGCATGCTCAGGATAAGCCGCGGCATGCGTGATTTGGCGTATAAGGCGCTCGGCGCAAAGGACGCGCTGTCGAAAAAGTTGTCGCGCGATCCGACAATCGAGGAAATAGCGGAGATGCTCGGCGAAAAGCCGTCCGACGTGTCGGCGGCGCTCGACGCGATAGTCGCGCCGGTCTCGCTGTACGATCCCGTATACAACGACGGCGGCGGAGACTCTATCTATCTGCTCGACCAGATAAGCGACGTGCGCTCCGTCGACGAAAGCTGGATAGACGATATCGCGCTCTCCGAAGCGCTGAAAAAGCTGAACGAGCGCGAGCGCGCGATAGTCACGATGCGTTTTTACAAAGGAAAGACGCAGATGGAGATAGCCGACGAGATAGGCATCTCGCAGGCGCAGGTGTCGAGGATCGAAAAGACCGCGCTCGAAAGAATAAAAAAACAGCTGTAAAAGCGAAAGCGGGAGCCGACGGCTCCCGCTTCTGTTTTTATTCGCTTATACCCGCTATGTCTCTCGCAACGAAAACGCCGCTCGCCGAAGCGTGAGAGAGCGAATGAGTTATGCCGCTTCCGTCGCCGATGACGTAAAGACCGTCATATTTCGTTTGGAGATTATCGTTCAGCTCAACTTCCATATTGTAGAACTTGACTTCCACGCCGTAAAGGAGCGTGTCATCGTTCGCCGTTCCCGGCGCTATCTTGTCGAGCGCGTATATCATTTCTATTATTCCGTCGAGGATGCGCTTCGGAAGCACAAGGCTCAGATCTCCCGGAGTCGCCGCAAGCGTCGGAGTGACGAGGCCTTCCTCAATGCGCTTGACGTTGCTTCGTCTGCCGCGCACAAGGTCGCCGAAACGCTGGACCATCACGCCTCCGCCGAGCATATTCGAAAGTCGCGCAATGCTCTCGCCGTAGCCATTGGAATCCTCAAACGGCTCTGAGAAATGCTTTGAAACGAGGAGCGCGAAGTTGGTATTCTCCGTTTGAAGCTTCGGATCCTCGTAGCTGTGACCGTTGACAGTTACGATGCCGTTTGTGTTTTCGTTTACGACGATGCCGTTCGGGTTCATGCAGAACGTGCGGACGTTGTCCTCAAATTTTTCCGTGCGGTACACTATCTTGCTTTCGTAAAGCTCGTCTGTCAGGTGCGAAAATACGACAGCGGGAAGCTCTACGCGCACTCCGATGTCGACGCGGTTCGATTTTGTGCGTATGCCGAGATTTTTGCACACCGTCTCCATCCATTTGCTTCCGCTTCTGCCGACGGACACGACGCATTTTTCGCAGGTGTACTTTTCATCGTCGGTGTATATCTCAAATCCGCCGTCGACGACTTTCACCTCGCGCACCGGCGTGTCGAAGAAGAATTCGACCTTTTTACTCAGCTCGTCGTACAAATTCTGCAATACCACAAAGTTTATGTCGGTGCCGAGATGACGCACAGACGCGTCGAGGAGATTTAATTTATTCTGAATGCAGAGCTTTTTGAATTTCGTTCCTGCGGTCGAATACAGCCGCGTGCCAGCGCCGCCGAATTTGACGTTTATATCGTCGACGTATTTCATCAGCTCGAGCGCTTTTTTCTTGCCGATATGCTCGTGGAGCGTGCCGCCGAAATCGTTTGTGATGTTATATTTGCCGTCGGAAAACGCGCCCGCGCCGCCAAATCCGCTCATGATAGAACAGCTGCGGCATCCCACGCACGATTTCACCTTTACGCCGTCTATCGGGCAGTGGCGGCTGCCGAGATCGTGACCGCTGTCGAAAACGGCTATTTTCAAATCGGGGTTCAGGTTGCTGAGTTCATAAGCGGTGAATATGCCTCCCGGACCGGCTCCGATGATTATGACATTATACATAAAATTCCCTTTCGCCGAACAAAGTCATAAATTTTACATATTTAATATAACCCTTTTCCCGCCGAATGTCAACAGAATTTTTCAAAACATGTTGCCAACGTGGCGTTTTTATGGTAGAATTACGCTGAGGTGTAATATATGACGATATATGAAAAACTTAAAAAGCACGCGGGCGACAGCCTGCCCATGCACATGCCCGGTCATAAGCGGCGCACCGACGCGCCGTATTTAAAAGATCTCGGCGCCGACATGGATATAACGGAGATAGAAGGGTTTGACGATCTGCACGCGCCGTGCGGCATAATAGCCGAGGCGCAGGCGCGCGCCGCAAAGCTTTGGGGTGCGGAGCATTCGCACATTCTCGTCGGCGGAAGCACCGTCGGCATCCTCGCCGGCGTGTATTCGCTTATCGGGAGCGGCGACGTCGTTCTTATGGCGCGAAATTGCCATAAATCAGTTTATCACGCGATAGAAATA
>CAJONA010000025.1:8694-20531 GCA_905235755.1 uncultured Clostridia bacterium | reverse complement strand
GGAAACGAGAACGATTTTCGTGTGTCTTCTCTTCCTACGATACACGGCGAAAAATTCGTTATAAGAATTCTCGATAAGAGTTCGTTCCATTTTACGCGTTCGGACCTCGGCTTTACCGACAACGAAAATCTAATTGTCGACAAAATGCTCGCCCGTCCTCACGGCATTATTTTGCTTACGGGACCTACGGGTTGCGGTAAAACGACGACGCTTTATTCTTTCTTAAAAGAGATAAACCGTCCGCAGGTAAACGTCGTGACAGTAGAAGATCCTGTCGAGTATACGCTTTCCGGAATAAACCAAACGCAGGTAAACACGCTTGCCAATATGACTTTTGCGACGGCGCTTCGTTCCATTCTCCGTCAGGACCCCGATATCATAATGATCGGTGAGATACGTGACGAAGAAACGGCGTCTATGGCGGTAAGAGCCGCCATCACCGGCCACCTTGTGTTCAGTACGCTTCATACGAACGACGCTCCCGGCGCCGTGACTCGTCTTGAAGATATGGGCGTGCCCGACTACCTTGTCGCCGACTCGCTCGCGGGCGTAATAGCTCAGCGCCTTGTAAAAAGGCTGTGTCCCGCATGCAAAAAGCGCGGCAAAACGACGCCTAAGGAAATGGAGATACTCGGCATAGACGAACCTGTGACGATATCGAGACCGCAGGGCTGCCAATTCTGCAACAACACCGGTTATAAGGGCAGGACCGCCGTACACGAGATCCTTTATATCAACGAAAAAATGAAGTTCTCCATATCGAGAGAGAAGAGCGTCGAAGATCTGCGTGTACTTGCAAAACAAAACGGAATGCGTCAGCTTTGGGACTCGTGCAGGTTGCTCGTTTTGAGCGGCACGACAAGCATTCAGGAACTTATGACGCTGAATGTCGAATAATAAATAAAAAAGGAGATCAACATGGCACTCCAGCATTTTTATACGCGTGTTCCGGCGAGGCTGAGTATGTTCAACAGAACGGACGGATACGATACGTTCGCCTGTTCCAACGACTTGACGCTCGAATATATCGAGAAGGAACTCGCTCCTGTCTATGACAATAATCCTACAAAAAATGAGGCTGCTCTGATAAGGGAAGGGAAACTGCGCCCTGTTTACTGCCAAAAAAGCGGCAAAAACGGCGAACTTATACAAAGCTGCGTCAGCTTTATTTCAAAGGATTACACAGGCGAGCGCAGTTCTTATCTCGTTCACTCGCTTGTGCTCGACGACGATGACAAAAATGCGGTTTCGCACGACCTTGAAGCGGCCGCTTTAAATCCGGATATGTTTGTCAGCGATCTGTCGACGCTTGATATCGACGCGCCTTTCAAGTTCCCGAACGACGAATATCAAACGGTGGCATATAAAGCTTGCAAGTGCGATGATGTCAGCTCTTTGGCTGAAAAATACGAGCCGAAAATGCTGAAATTTATGATCCACGCCGTTATTTCCGTGCTTTGCGGAAAGGGAAAGACAGTCTTTCCTGTTCTGAATGTCCCGCACGAGGAGCTTTCCGAGACGGCACTGTCGTTTATGAACACGTTTATGCAGATCATTCCGTACCACATGCGCCCGATGCTTTCATTCGTCACGGACGCGGGTGACACGTCGAAATATTCCGCGTTTAAGATCCGATTCTTGCCCGAAAACGTCGAATTCACGGCGCAAAAGGGAATGGGCATCTTGTTCGGCAAAAAGGCCGCGATAGGCATAAAAGAGGAAGAAGTCAGTATGAATATGGCTTTGGTGGACTTCTTTTACGGGCTTATTATAAACGAGGCGGTGAGACGTGAGTTCTTGATCTACGTCGACAGCATCGTCACGAAAAATCCGGCGCTCGCCGCCGTCAATTCGAAAAATCTGTCGAACCTTGTCTTTTTGTTCAAGCAGTGTTCG
The DNA here is from genome assembly GCA_905235755.1 of uncultured Clostridia bacterium. Lineage (GTDB taxonomy): Bacteria > Bacillota > Clostridia > Oscillospirales > CAG-272 > RGIG6816. Next base: position 18,635 of record CAJONA010000025.1, on the reverse strand, counting down.
GGGCTTTTCCCCGAAAACACCGTTCTGCCGAACGACGACAAGCTGTACGATCTGATAGCGATATACGATAAATATCGCTCTGCCATGACAGACGAGTACCGCGTCAATACGCTGAAATGTCTGCAAAGATATCCGCAGAGCCACAGAGAGATACCGAAAAAAGTGTTCTCGAAAGTGACGCATTTTTATCCTACGGAGCCGGACGCCACAAAACGCGTTATAATGAACGTCGTGCTCGATCTGATACACACCGACCTTATGCGAGACAGACTGTTCTCGTTTATAAAGAACGTTTATCACGACGAGAACGATGACGTCCGCGCCGTTATAAACAGCAACCTCATAAGCGTTTACTACGGCGGCTTTTTGCAGAACGCGATACTCGACTTCTTTACGGCAAATTTCGATTCCGAGCCGGAAGAAACGCGGGCGATAATACTCGAAAAGCTTTTCTTGACGCTTCGTACTCCCGCGATACAGCCGCAGATCGTCGAATTTATAAGGCAGAACTACTCAAAATTCACGCAGGATCAAAAACGGCAGTTTTATATGACGTTTTTTGAGCTGCTCGCCGACGCGGACAGCTTGGCTGAACAGCTGACCGAGATCGTCAATGAAAACGTCGCGCAGGAGAGCGACGAGATAAGATCATTCGTCGCGGAAGGCGTATGCCGTGCCGTCGAAAAAGACAGAAAGCGCAAAGCGCCGAAGGTGATGCGTATGCTTGTCTCGCTGGACGGCTATTGCACGGACTGCGTTACGGTAAAGATATTTACCGATTGGATACACAACAGCATCTTCGCGGAGTATCTTGTCATGATATGGGACGAACCTATCGTCGACAGGATCAAAAAAATCGTCCATGTTCTAAATGTCATAGGCGATGTGCCGGAAGATACGCTGAAATATTTTTTAAACAGCATAAAGATACTTTGCGACTCGGAAAAGAAAAGATCGGATCTTATTGATATCATCGAGGCGGAAAATATTTTAAGCGAAGCCTCGGAAAGCATGAGCGGCGGAGCAAAGAAATTTTCGCAGGCCGTCATTAACGAATACCTGCATTTGAAGATCACCGAGGCGTTCTACGACATTTTCAGCCCGGCGCACAGAGATAACGATTTCCCGCTCGTTTGGAAATATGCGAAAAGCCACGCATATCTGACAAAAACGAACGAATTCAAGACTTTCGTCGATTATTTGACGCTTATAGACGCCGTGGGCAATTTTGATGTTAACAAGACGTTCGAGCTTGTGACAAATTTCCCAAAGACGGAAAGCGTGTGCAAGAATATCGCGCAGTGTCTGAGAAAAAATATTCCCGCAGTTAAAAATCCGAGCGCCGATGAGGCGGTTTCTCTCGCGCTTTCATATGCGTCGGCGGAGTACCTTGAAAATGGCGTTTTCTCATTCAAGACGTCGTACGACAAGATACGCGCGTCATACGACGTGCCCGAAAAACAGGCAGAACGCGCAGAGTATCAAAACGACACGCGCGCCCTCAAAGCGGTGATAAGCGCGGCGAATGTCATATACTTAAATCCCGCATATTCGGATATGATATGCTCCGACGCGTCGGAACTGTCGCGGATAATTACGGACTTTGTCGTAAAATACGGCTCTCGCGGAGAAAAATTTTTACGCTCCCTCATTTGGGAGACGTCGGTAGACATAAGACTTTCGGATTTTTGCACAAATGCCGCGAAAACGGCTCCTGTACCCAAAACCGGACTGTTCAAAAAAATATTCGGAAAATAACGTTAATGTCATTAAGGCAAGGACCGAAGATCGCGGTCTTTGCCTTTTCATCTTGTTTTTTATGCAAAACTCACATAAACGGTTTTTAAAACGGCTCAAATCAAATATTTGTTTTGTGCATTTTTGTGTATAATGACGGGAAAACCGAAAAAAAAGAAAAATTTATCGTTTTTTTGTCATATTGAAATTTTGAAAAATATGTATTATAATGTATGCAGAACATTGATTTGAAGAGCTTTCGCTTAAAAGGAGGCAGCCTATGAAACTTCTGGAGCAGAGAATTATCAAAGACGGCATAGTTGCGCCCGGCGATGTGCTCAAAGTCAACAGCTTTTTGAACCACTGTATCGACGTGCGGTTTATATGCGAACTCGGAAAAGAATTTTACAGTTTATATTCGGATTGCGACGTAAACAAGATACTCACCATTGAAACATCGGGTGTAGCCGTGTCTTGTCTGGCGGCGCAATTTTTTGATGTTCCGGTCGTTTTCGCAAAAAAGTCGAAGACATCGAACATTTCCGACGACGTGTGGAGTGCCACAGCTCATTCGTATACTCACGGCAACGATTACAATGCCGTTGTGGCGAAGGAATTTCTCGGCAAAGACGACAGAGTCCTCATCATCGATGATTTTCTCGCAAAAGGCGAAGCGCTCGAAGCGCTCTTATCTATCTGCGAGAGCGCGGGCGCCGCGGTCGTCGGATGCGGAATAGTAATTGAAAAGAAATATCAGGGCGGCGGAGACAAGCTCCGCCAAAGAGGTATCAGGGTGGAATCGCTTGCGATGATAAAGTCGATGAGCGAAGACGGCAAGATCGAATTTTGCCATTAAACAGAATTATAAGGAAATAATTCCTTAATAATTAATAAATAATCAAAATATTTTACGGAGGCAGGCTATGAAAAAAATTATCTCTATTATCCTCGCAGTAATGATGCTCTCGGCGATAGCTCTTCTCGGCGTTTCTTGCGGAAACTCGGCAGATACGTTCGAGCCGGTAGCAAAAGAAGACCTCAAGATCGGTCTCATCACACTTCACGACAAGTCATCGCCTTATGACAAAAACTTCATCGAATCTATGTCTCGCGCGCTTGCAAACCTCGGTCTTTCCGAAAGCCAGCTTTACCTTTACACAGGCGTTGATGAAAGCAGCAACTGCTACGACAAAGCGAAAGCTTGCGTAAATCAGGGCTGCCAGATCGTATTCGCCGATTCTTTCGGCCATGAAGACTTTATCATTCAGGCTGCTCAGGAATTCAAGAACGTTCATTTTGCTCACGCAACCGGCACAAAGGCGCACACAGTCCAGCTCAACAACTATGCTAACGCGTTTGCAGCTATTTACGAAGGCAGATATCTTGCAGGTATCGCGGCAGGTATGAAACTCAACGAAATGATCGACAACGGTGACATCACGGCTGACGAAGCTGTCATGGGTTATGTCGGCGCTTTCACATACGCAGAGGTTATATCCGGATACACATCATTCTATCTCGGCGCAAAATCCGTTTGCCCGTCTGTAACGATGAAAGTTAAATTCACAGGCGAATGGTACCATTTTGACAAGGAATACTCGGCAGCAAAAACTCTTATAGATGAAGGCTGCGTACTCATTTCTCAGCACGCTGACTCTTACGGTGCTCCTACTGCTTGCGAGGAGGCAGGCGTTCCGAACGTTTCCTACAACGGCAGCACGGCGGAACAGGGCCCCAACACATACATAGTGACATCCAAAATAGACTGGACTCCTTATTTTGAATATATTATAAACTGCGCTATCGAAGGCAAAGCGCTCGACTATGACTGGACAGGCACATTGGCGACAGGTTCCGTTAAGCTCGAAGCTCTTTCCGACGTGGCAGCTGACGGTACACAGGCTAAAATCGACGAAGCTCTCGCAAAATTTGCGGCAGGCACGCTCCACGTGTTCGATACAAGCACATTCACTGTAGGCGGCAAGACGCTCACATCCTATGAAGCGGACGTTGATTATGACGACAAATATACAGCAGATACAGAAGTAATCAAGGACGGTTACTTCCACGAGTCCGAATATCGCTCGGCTCCTTATTTTGACATCAGAATCGACGGCATCACGCTTCTCGACGAGCAATATTGATCGCAAATCCCATTCTGAAATACAAGCAAAGCGGAAAATTTCCGCTTTGCTGTATTTTGTTTTCCTAAATCATTTTTACGGAGGCAACGATGTCAAAAGAAATTGCCCTTGAACTGCGCAATATAACAAAAAAATTCGATAAGGTCACGGCGAATAAGAATGTAAACCTTGTCGTTTATAAAAATGAAATACTTTCTCTTCTCGGAGAAAACGGCTCCGGAAAGACGACGCTGATGAACATTATATCGGGGATTTATTTTCCCGATGAAGGCGAGATATTCGTCTACGGAAAACCCGCCGTCATAGCGTCGCCGAAGGATGCGTTCAAATACAAGATAGGAATGGTCCACCAGCATTTTAAACTCGTGGATACGTTTACCGCCGCCCAAAATATAATTTTGGGAGTGAACAATGAAAAATACAACATCAAACTTGTAAATTCCCGCGTCCGCGAAATAGCGGAAAAATACGGATTTGATATAGATCCGAAAAAGAAAGTGCACGATATGTCTGTTTCCGAAAAACAGACTGTCGAGATAATAAAGGTGCTGTACCGCGGCGCCGATATACTCATTCTCGACGAGCCGACTGCCGTTCTGACTCCGCAGGAGATAGAGAAGCTGTTCGCGATCCTGAAAAAAATGCGCGACGACGGCAAGTCGATAATCATAATCACGCACAAATTAAACGAGGTCATGGAGATCTCCGACAGGGTGTCGATCTTGCGCAAGGGCGAGTACATAGGAACGGTCAACACCTCGGAGACGAACGAAAAACAGCTAACCGAAATGATGGTCGGCAAGAAGTTGGAACTCAAGATCGAGCGCGCTGTCGTCGAACGGACGAAGCCGTTGCTTGAGATACGAAATCTCAGCATAAACTCCGATGACGGAAACCCGGCGATAAAAAATATCAGCTTTTATATTCGCGGCGGCGAGATACTCGGCGTTGCGGGCATAACGGGATGCGGTCAGAAAGAACTGTGCGAAGCCATCGCGGGACTGCGAAAGATAAACAGCGGCTTTATAATGCATAAAGGTGAGTCGATAGTCGGATTGCCTCCGAAAGAGATCATCGAGAAGGGAATATCGATGAGTTTCATTCCAGAGGATCGTCTCGGCATGGGGCTTGCGCCGTCGTTCTCGATAACGGACAATGTTATGCTGAAAACATACGGCGATGGAAAATCACCGTTTGTAAACCGCGAAGCGGCGAGAGAAAAAGCAAAACAGCTGATCGATAAGCTCGAGATAGCGACGCCGTCGACCGAAATTCCCATCAGACGTCTTTCGGGCGGCAACGTGCAAAAAGTGCTCGTAGGACGCGAGATAAGCTCAAATCCGAACGTCATCGTGACGGCATATCCCGTTCGCGGTCTTGACATCAACTCCGCGTACGCGATATACGATATATTGAACGAACAAAAGAAGCGTCAGACAGGCATACTTTTTGTCGGCGAAGACCTCGACGTTATGCTTGCGCTGTGCGATAAGATAATGGTGCTTTGCCACGGCGAAGTGATGGGCATCGTGCACGCGTCGAAGGTGACAAAAGAAGAGCTCGGTCTTATGATGACCGGCGCGATGAACCTTACGGTCGAACAAAAGGACAAAAATTACGGTATTGCCAAGGACAGCAATCTTACTGATAACGAATGGCAAAATGCCGCGGACGAACAAAACGGAGGGCAGAACGATGACAACTGAAAAAACAAAAAACGAGCCTCTGTTCCACGTTTCCAAAAGAGACCATATGTCGCACAAAAATGTGCTTCTCGTTCGCTTGGCGGGCATACTCGTCGCGCTCGTGATATGCGGCATAATGAGTGTTATACTCATACATGAAAATCCGTTCAAGATATACGCGACGCTCGTTAAAGGCGCGTTTATCGACGTTTGGACGCTGATGAAAGACACCGCGGTCCTGCTTATGTTCGGACTTGCGGTAATACCCGCGTTCAAGATGAAATTCTGGAACATGGGCGCGAACGGACAAGTCCTCGTCGGATGTCTTGTCGCTATCGCGTGCATGAAATTCCTGACGGGCGTATTGCCGGACGCAGTCATAATAATACTTATGATAGTGACCAGCATCCTTGCGGGAATAATCTGGGCTGTCATACCGGCGATCTTCAAGGCGTTTTTCGGAACGAACGAGACGCTGTTCACGCTTATGATGAACTACATCGCAATAGGTATTGTGGCATATTTCTCGTTCGCTTGGGACAAGAGCGGATCGGGCAATATAGGGATCGTAAACCTTCTGACGCATAAGGCTTGGTTCCCGGATATCGGAAACAAATATGTGCTCATCATCATCGTAGCGCTCCTTGTCGACGCGTTTATGTTCGTTTATATGAGATACACGAAGCACGGCTTTGAAACGGCACTTGTCGGCGATAGCGTAAACACGGCGAAATACGTCGGCATCAACGTCAAGAAAGTCATAATCAGAACGCTTGTCCTTTCAGGAGCGATATGCGGCATAATGGGCGCGATATTTGCGGGATCGCTTGAACATACGGTGAACACTCAGATTTGCGGCAGCAAAGGCTTTACGGCGATACTCGTCGCGTGGCTTGCTAACTTCGATCCGCTGATAATGATAGCCACCGCGTTCTTCGTGGTGTTCCTCAACACCGGAGCGGCGAACGTAAGCACGGTGTTCCAGCTAAAAAGCACGGACTATGCCAACATTGTTATCGGTATAATATTCTTCTGCGTCATCGGCAGCGAATTCTTTATTCAATACAGAATAAAGCCGAGCCAAAGAATGAAAGATATTATGACAAAAAAGAACGGTGCATCGATTAAAGAATTATTTTTCACTTCAAAATCAAGGTCTGCTGTTAAACCGTTGATTGTAATTTTAGCAATAGGATTGGAACTTCTGATTATTGCGGTAATAGCTACGATCGTTATTAAAACTGTTGTTTAAGGAGGACGCGTAAATGTTTAGCACATTAAGTAAAATATTGATAGACGGCATAAGCATGGGAACGATCTTCCTTTTTGGCTGCGTAGGCGAGATACTCACCGAAAAAGCGGGCAACCTCAACCTCGGCATACCGGGAATTATGTGTATCGGCGCGCTTGGCGGGAGCTACGGCGTCATGCTGTATACAAACGGCGTTACGGATATGTCGACGATAAGCGGATTTTGGCTCGTGCTGACCGCGATATTCTTCTCGATGCTTTTTTCGGCCGCGGCGGGACTTATATACGCCTTTCTCACCGTTTCTCTCAAAGCAAATCAGAATGTGACCGGCCTTGCGCTCACGACGTTCGGCGTAGGATTTATGAAATTCTTCGCAAAGCGGATCGATATGTCGCACTTTGTAGAAGCGAGCAAATATTTCAAAAATCTGTTTCCGTTTTCAAGCAAGCTCGGCTGGTTCGGTGAAATTTTCCTCTCGCACGGAGTGCTCGTTTACCTTGCGATAGCTGTGGCGATACTCTCGTCGCTGCTTTTGAACAGGACAAGAACAGGGCTTTATTTACGTGCGGTAGGTGAAAATCCCGCGACGGCAGATGCGGTCGGCATAAACATCTCCAAATACAAATACGGATTTATCGTGCTCGGAAGCGCGATAGCGGGACTCGGCGGACTTTACTACGTCATGGACAAGACGGCGGGCACGACGCTCGCGGAAGCGCCGATCGACTCGTTCGGCTGGCTTGCCGTTGCGCTAGTTATCGCCACGATGTGGAAACCCACTGTGGCTATATTCGGCTCGATACTTTTCGGCGCGCTTTCCATGCTTGCGATAGATTTGAAAGCACTGTCGTTCTCCGATCTTAAAATCTTCGAGATGTTCCCGTATATCATCACGGTGCTCGTGCTGATACTGACGAGCATCTTCGGCAAAAAAGATATTCAGCCACCCGCAAGTCTGGGACAATCATATTTCAGGGAAGACCGATGATGAAAAAAAGAGCCGCAAGGCTCTTTTTTGTTTTATAAGTTTAACGTTTTTAGCGCCGACCGCAGCAGCTGCGCTGCGAGGACGCCGCAGTTTGTGCATAAGAAAAGTACCTCCACATAGTGAAGGTACTTTTGATAATGTGATAAATAATTATCTCTTTGAGAACTGTCGGAGCGTTAATAAAACAGTCCGGCGGACTGTTTTTAGCGCCGACCGCAGCAGCTGCGCTGCGAGGACGCCGCAGTTTGTGCAAAAGAAAAGTACCTCCACATAGTGAAGGTACTTTTGATAATGTGATAAATAATTATCTCTTGGAGAACTGCGGTGCGCGACGAGCGGCTTTGAGACCGTATTTCTTTCTTTCCTTCATTCTCGGGTCACGAGTGAGAAGGCCCGCTTTTTTGAGGAGAGGTCTGTACGTTTCGTCAGCGAGGAGCAGGGCTCTTGCTACGCCGTGGCGGATAGCGCCTGCCTGACCGGAGATGCCGCCGCCTTTGGCTGTGCATACGATGTCGAATTTGCCTTCTGTGCCTGTTACGCCGAAAGGCTGATTTACGATGAGTTTGAGAGTTTCAAGACCGAAGTAGTCATCAATATCTCTGCCGTTGATTGTTATAGCGCCTGTTCCGGGGTAGAGACGAACTCTTGCAATGGATTTTTTTCTTCTTCCTGTGCCGTAGAAGTACGGTTTTGCACTTGTATACATTGTGATGACTCCTTTCTATCAGTCTACCGTTACAACGGTCGCTTTAAGCGATTCGCAATTTTTGGATTCGCCTGCGAAAACTTTAAGTCTTGTGATGCTCTTGTCGCCGATGGTGTTGTGGGGAAGCATACCCTTGACTGCGAGCTGCATAGCAAGCTCGGGCTTTGTAGCCATGAGAGTCTTATAGTTGACTTCCTTAAGACCGCCGATGTAACCGGAATGACGGCGATAGAATTTCTGTGTGAGCTTGTTTCCCGTGAGAACTGCGCTTGCCGCGTTTATAATGATAACGCATTCGCCGCAATCAACGTGGGGAGTGAATTCGGGGCGGTGTTTTCCTCTGAGAATGTTAGCCGCCGCAACTGCCGTCTTGCCAAGGGGCTTGCCGGCCGCGTCGATAACGTACCATTTACGTTCGACGGTTTCTTTTTTTGCCATATAAGTGGACATTGCTTGTTTCCTCCGTTATTTTTGAATGTTTGGGAATATATTTCTCCCATTTCGCAACGTTTCGATTATATCACGCATAAATGCGCTTGTCAATATGTTTTTTGAAAAAAGTTTGATTTTTTTAATTTAATATTATAAAACCTCTTAAAATCTCGTAAAATCTATCAAATCCTTGCTCGCACACAAACGCGAAAACACAAAAAAATTTATAAATGATATTGAAATCGCAAGCGATATGTAGTAAAATATTAAATAATGTATAAAATAGGAGGATTATGCCGTGATCGAAAAAGTGCGTGAAATATCGGACAGATTTAAAAGCATCGTAAACAAGATGTCCATGCCCGAATATATAAACGACCGTGCACAATACCTCGAACTTATAAAAGAGCACAACAAATTAAAGCCGTTAGCCGATAAGTATGACGAATATCTGCGCTGCGTCGCGGCGATCGAGGAAGCAAAGGAACTGATAAGCTCGGACGACGCCGAGATAAGTCAGATGGCGCGCGAGGAACTCGATGCCGAGACGGCGCATCTTGAAAAGATAGAATACGAGATGAAAGTCCTCCTGCTCCCGAAAGACGAGAGCGACGACAAAAACGTCATTCTCGAAATACGCGCCGGCGCAGGCGGCGAAGAAGCAGCGCTTTTTGCATACAACCTTTACCGTATGTATTCGATGTATTCGGCGTCGCTCGGCTGGGATTTCCGCTTGCTCGATTCAAACGATACGGAGCTCGGCGGTTTTAAAGAGGTGAGCGTCTCCGTGTCGGGGACAGGCGTGTACTCGAAACTGAAATTCGAGAGCGGCGTTCACCGCGTACAGCGCGTGCCCGAAACGGAATCGCAGGGAAGGATACAGACGTCGACCGTCACCGTCGCCGTCCTGCCCGAGACGGACGACGTTGAGATACAGATAAATCCCGATGATATCACCGTCGAGACGTGTAAATCGAGCGGTGCCGGCGGTCAGCAC
>CAJONA010000025.1:7980-8661 GCA_905235755.1 uncultured Clostridia bacterium | reverse complement strand
CGCATAATCCATAAGCCGACGGGGATCGTCGTCGGATGTCAGACTGAGCGCAGTCAACTGCAAAACAAAGAGACAGCGATGAAAATGCTCCGCGCGAAGCTCTACGACATCGAAAAGACGAAGCGCGAAAATGAAATATCGTCCAGCCGCAAAAGTCAGGTCGGCACGGGCGACCGCAGCGAGCGCATACGCACGTACAACTATCCGCAAGGGCGGATAACCGATCACCGCATAGGCCTTACGCTGTACAGCCTCGACGATTTTATGAACGGAAACATCTCGCAGATGATAGATGCGCTTATTTCCGCCGACACGGCTGAAAAACTTAAAAACGGAATTTGAAAATGAATACAAAGTATATAGTTACAGACGAAAATTTGCCGCTCGAAGAGCAGCTTGAAGGCGCCGCGGATATTATTCGCCGCGGCGGACTCGTCGTTTTCCCGACGGAGACCGTATACGGCCTCGGCGCTTCCGCGCTCGACGCCGACGCGGCAAAAAAGATCTATGCGGCAAAGGGAAGACCGAGCGACAATCCGCTGATAATTCATATCGGCGAGCCGAAAGACGCGGAAAATTACTGCGTAACGTCGCCGCTTTATTATAAGCTTACCGATCTGTTTATGCCCGGCCCGCTGACAGTAATAATGCCGAAGCGCGACGTCATTCCGTCCACCGTCA
>CAJONA010000025.1:0-7931 GCA_905235755.1 uncultured Clostridia bacterium | reverse complement strand
ATAAAGCTCGCGGGCGTTCCGATAGCCGCGCCGAGCGCGAATATTTCAGGCAGACCGAGCCCGACGAGCGCCGCCCACGTCAAAGAGGATCTCGACGGCAAGGTAGATATGATCATCGACGGCGGAGAATGTGAGATAGGACTTGAATCGACTATAGTCAAAATAGACGGCGACAGCGCGATCTTGCTTAGACCGGGTGCCGTAACGCCCGAAATGCTGTCGCGCGTCGTGTCAGACCTTAAATTTGACGCAGGCATAAAGGAAAAGAACGACATCGGCGGCGCTCCTCTCGCTCCGGGTATGAAATATAAGCATTACGCGCCGCGTGCCGAGGTCTACCTCGTAAAAGGCGACGATGACAAAGCGTTGGCATATTTAAAAGCACGGCTTGACGAGGACGATAACACGGGCGTCATTTGCTTTGACGAGATGGCGAAGGAGCTGGACGGTGAAAACATCGTTTCAATCGGAAAAAAGGACGACGGCGCGGCGCACGCGAAAGCGCTCTTTTCCGCGCTCCGCCATTTCGATGAGACGAGCGTCAAAACGATATACGCGACGTCTGTCGTCCCGAGCGGCATAGACCTCGCTACGTACAACAGGATGATGAAAGCGTCGGGATATAAGATCATCGACCTTGATGAAAATTGACAGGAGGGCGCCGTGATAATAGGACTTACCGGCAGTTCCGGCAGCGGAAAAAGCACAGTCGCGCTCATGTTTGAGCGCATCGGATGCCATATCGTCGATTGCGACGCCATATCGCGCCGTATCGACGGCGACGCGGAATATAAGGCTCTTGTGCGCGAGAATTTCGGCGACGAAGTTTTCGACGGCAGCGGCAATATATCGCGAAAAAAACTCGGCGCCGTCGTTTTTGCCGACAGAGAACTGATGCAAAAGCTCTCGTCGATAAGCCACCCGATAATAATAAAAAAAGTGCTGCGCGCGGTCGAAAAGTACAAAAGCATTGCAAACGTCGTTATCGACGCGCCGCTTCTGTTTGAGAGCGGGCTCGACGCGGTGTGCGACACGACCGTCGGCGTTATCGCCGACGACGATATCCGCGTGAAACGAATATCTCTGCGCGACGGCGTCGATGAAAAAAACGCTTCGCGCCGCGCCTCTTTTCAGCAAAACGCTGATTTTTACAGAAACAGATGCATATTTATAATCGAGAACAACGGCGACGAGAGAGAACTTGAAGAAAAATTTGCCGTTTTAATAAATAAAATCGGATCGGAGAAATTTGAGCATTGAGAAAACAGCATTCGCCGACGCTTATTTTGGTCGAGATAATGATATTTCTCATAATTTTAACGACAGTTATTCTGGCGTTTTCTTCCGACGCGATAAAAAAGTTCTTCGAGCGGCAGGAGTTTAAAAGGGAATACGGCGAATACGTCGAGGCGGCCGCAAAAGAGTTCGATGTGGACGCAAATCTCATCTACGCCGTTATAAAAGCGGAGAGCGATTTTGATGCGTCCGCGACTTCGGCGAGCGGTGCGATAGGGCTTATGCAGGTGCTGCCCGAGACGTATCTCGGCGATATACGCAAAGTCATCGGAACGGAAGAAAATATCGAGGCGCTGTATGATCCGCAGACGAACATACGCGCGGGAACGTATTATTTGTCATATCTCATAAATTATTTCGGCTCTGTGCGTTCAGCGCTCGCCGCTTATAACGCCGGCATCGGAAAAGTTACCGTTTGGCTTGAAAACGAAGATATGTGCGACGAGAGCGGCGAACTCATTGCGGAAAAGATACCGTATTACGAGACGCGCGTTTATGTCAGCAGAGTGGAATACAATTACGAGCAGTATTCGTCGCTGTATAGGGATATCATCACGACGGACGAGCCTCCTATCGACTTGCCGGACGACACATCAACAGCGGAAAACACCACCGCTGCGGAAGATACTGACGTTACGGAAACTACGGTCGTAACCGAGCTCACCACCGCCACGGAGAACACCGACGATCCCGGCTTGCCTGACGATTATTACGAAACGCCGCTTTACCTGACGGAGGAAGAGGTGTTCGCTCTCGCTCAAAAATACGGCGCTGTGTATGATATCGATCCGTGCCTGATACTCGCGATAGCGAAAAACGAAAGCTCGTTCAACGCGCACGCATATTCGCGCACGAACGATTACGGACTTATGCAGATAAATCCGCCGACATATCTCGGCGACATACGCCCCGCGACGGGCACGGGAGAGGACCTTACAGTCCTGCTCGACGCCGAAACGAACGTGATGTGCGGAACGTATTATTTACGCTGGCTCACGGATCGGATCACGGGCACGGAGGAGATAGTCGTCGCGTATAACTACGGCATCGGCAACGTTAAGAGAATGCTCCAAGACGAATATTACTCGACAGACGGCGTTAAACTCATTTACGACAATATACCGAGCGCGTCGGCGCGCTCGTATCTTAGGCGCGTCATGGCGTCATACGAGAGCTATAAACTTATTTACGGCGACAGGTAAATGATAAATAATTAAAAACGGAGGATACATCAATGGAAGAAAAGAAAGAAAAAAGCAAGGCGGAACAGCTCGCCGCAAAACTGCTTTTTAAATCGAAAAACGCTTATGAGACAATGAGCGCAGACGAGATAAAAGCGGCATACGACTATTGCGAGGATTATAAAAAATTCCTCGACGGCGGCAAGACGGAACGCGAATGCGTCAAGGAGGCTGTAAAACTGCTCGGTGCAAACGGATTTAAACCGTACGCGCTCGGCGACGCAGTCGAAGTCGGCGGCAAATACTACTACGACAACCACGCAAAATCGCTCGTTGCGTTCGTCATCGGCACGGAAAGCCTCGAAAACGGCATCAATCTGAGCGCCGCGCATATCGACTCTCCGCGCACGGACTTGAAACAGCACCCGATATACGAAGCGGACGGAATGTGCTTCTTCAAGACGCATTATTACGGCGGCATAAAGAAATATCAGTGGACGACGATCCCGCTCGCGCTTCACGGCGTCATAACGAAAGCGGACGGCGAAACGATAGACTTCTGCGTCGGCGAGGATGATGGCGATCCGATATTTTACATCGACGATCTGCTCCCGCATCTTGCACAGGATCAAATGAGAAAATCGCTCGCCGACGGCATCACCGGCGAACAGCTCAACGTACTTATCGGCTCGCGCCCGTTTGAAGAAAAGACGTCCGAAGCCGTCAAACTCAATATCCTTTCCATTCTCAACGAAAAATACGGCATAACAGAGGCCGATTTCATGAGCGCCGAGATATGCGCCGTTCCCGCCGTAAAGGCGCGCGACGTAGGCTTTGACAGAAGCATGATCTCGTCCTACGGTCACGATGACAGAGTGTGCGCGTATCCGTCGCTGACGGCGCTGATGACGCTCGACAAGCCGGCTCATACGGCAATGGCTGTACTCGCCGACAAAGAGGAGATAGGCAGCGAAGGAAACAGCGGCATGCAGTGCGAGGTGTTCTTTGACATAATCGCGGCGCTGTCGAACTATTTCGGCGTGAACGACGCGAAGGTGAGACTTAACTCCAAGTGCCTTTCGGCAGACGTTAACGCCGCGTTCGATCCGAATTTCCCGGAGGTCAACGAACGCAGAAACGCGTGCTTCTTGAATTACGGCGTCGTCGTTACGAAGTTCACCGGCTCACGCGGCAAGGGCGGATCGAACGACGCGTCCGCCGAATTTATGGGATATGTCAGAAACCTTCTCGACGCGGCGGGCGTCGTATGGCAGACGTCCGAGCTCGGCAAAGTCGATCAGGGCGGCGGCGGAACGGTTGCAAAGTACATCTCGCAGAGAAATATCGACACCGTTGATATCGGCGTCCCCGTCATCTCCATGCACGCACCGTACGAGGTCGTTGCAAAGACCGACGTTTACCAGACGCACAAAGCGCTCGAAGCGTTCTTCAAAGCGTGAATTTAAAAAACAAAACGTCCCCGAAAGGCTGTGCCTTTCGGGGACGTTTTACGTTTCGTCGAACACCGTCCGTATCATTTTCGGACATTCTGCGGGGGAGTACACCCACTCGGCGATATGATCGCCTGTTTCGTAATAGTAAATGTTATTTACCTCTTGCTCATCGTTTTGCGAGTCCACGATCACGAGCTTTACTTTCATCTTTTCGGGAATTATGTTCTTTATGTAAACTGCGGCGCGATCGCCGACGGCGATATTCTCTTTATATTCCGCAAGTCCCGCGAGGTTTGGAGTCAGCTCGACGAAAATTCCGTACGATTCTATCGATCGCACCGTTCCGGCGACGGTCTGCCCGACCTTGAACTGACTGACGTTTTCCTCCCACGTGCCGAGAAGCTCCTTGTGTGAGACGTAGATCCGTCCGGACGAGCTGTCGGTGTTCTTCACGACGGCTTTGATGAACATTCCCGTTCTGAAACGGTCTTTCGGGTGAGAAATGCGAGAAACCGAGATGGAGTCTATCGACATCAGCGATATTATGCCGCATCCGATGTCGACAAACGCCCCGAACGGTTCGAGATGCGTCACTTTCGCGTCTATTATGTCTCCAGGGAGAAGAAACGAAACGTAGTTGTCCATACATTCTTTTTGCGCTTCGCGGCGAGACAGAAACGCCGTCTGCGCTCCGTGATTTTTTTCTATAGACAATATCTTAAAACAGACGGGCTTGCCTACGCGCGTGATTATTGCGATGTCTTTTATCTCTCCTTCCGCCAGCGCGGATTCGGATCTTTCGATGATCCCTTCCATGCATCCGAGATTCACATAGAGCGACATCGCACTGTCGCACATCGTTGCCGCCGCCTCTAAAATCTTGCCGCTCACCATCGCTTTTTCGAGCGCCGTCGGCGAATAAAGATACTCTCTGTTTTCCGCGCTCATGAATTTGAGCCCTTCCGGTTTGTACGTGTTTTTCATAATATCCTCCGCTTTTGTCGTTGGTAATAACTATGCGAAAAATACGCCGATTATGATAAAAACGATATACCCAAATTGTCTTTTTCTATTGAAAAACGCTTTTTAAGATGGTATAATGGAGCGGTAGAAAGAAGATGATTTTTTGAAAGCGAATTTCCACACGCACACATATCGGTGCAGACACGCCGTCGGAGAGGACAGGGAATATGTCATCAAAGCGATAGAGCGCGGCGTAGAGACGCTCGGATTTTCCGATCACGCGCCGTATTATTTTCCGGACGGATATTATTCGGGATTCAGAATGACGCCTGACGAGACGGAAAAATATGTCGGGTCGCTGACCGAACTCAGGGAAGAATTTAAAGGTCAAATAAACATATATATCGGCTATGAGATGGAGTATTATCCCGCGTATTTCAAGCGCACGCTCGACGATATAATATCGAAGTACGAATGCGATTATCTCATACTCGGTCAGCATTATATAGATAACGAGATTGGACAAGCCCCGTGCTCGAGACCGACTGACGACTGCGATCGGCTGACAAAATACGTAGACACGGTTACGGAAGGCATAAATACGGGCAAATATTTTTATATAGCGCACCCCGATGTGCTGAATTTCGTCGGAGACAGGGATTTTTATCGTGAACAGATTACGCGTCTCTGCGCCGCGGCAAAGCGGCTCGGCGTGCCGCTTGAATACAATTTGCTCGGCGTGAAAGAGGGAAGATTTTATCCCGTCGACGATTTTTGGAATGTAGTCGCCGCTGTCGGAAACGATGTGATACTCGGATGCGACGCACACTGTCCCGACGACGTTGCACGTGCCGATAGCATCGACAACGCAAAAAAGAAAATCGACGCGCTCGGGCTGAATTTGATCGAGCCGAAAGAGCCTGTATCATTTGCGAGGTGATCATGGGCGAACTCATAAGAACTCTCGACCGAACGCCGAAAAAAAGCGTGTACGATCGCGATTTTGCTTATTGCGGATGCGAGGAGACGGGCGGTTATGCGTCGCTGACTCACTTTCTCGATATAAAGTCGCCGATCTACTGCAAATACGGCGATGGTTTGCCTGTCACGGTAGTCGAAAAAGGGTGTTATTGGCTTCAATTCGCGCCGAGAGGCGACAATTTTTGGATCACGGCACTGATATTGCCCGACGGCAAATTCGACCACGCTTATTTTGATATGACGGAATACAACGTCATCGACGGTGCGAGATCGTATTTCCGCGACTTGTATCTCGATGTGATAGTGAAAAAGGGCGGCGAAGTCTTTGTTGTCGACGAGAACGAGCTGACGGAAGCGCTTGCGCGCGGCGATATAACAAAGGAAAAATACGATATGGCGCACGCGACGTGCGAGCGTGTAATAAAAAGATACGGCGGAGAAAACGTAAAAAAACTGGCTGCGCTGTGCGAAAAATATTTTGCGATCCTTTCGCCGAAGCTCTCAGAGCGACGCGTCATTAAAATGAATTTACGGCGCGAGCCGTTCGAAAAGATAAAAAGCGGCAAAAAGAGCGTAGAGCTTAGGCTTTTTGATCAAAAACGAAGAGATGTCAACGTCGGCGACGTGATAGAATTTTCATGCGACGACATGACTCTTCGGACAAAGGTCGTCGATCTGTACCGCGCCGACAGCTTCAAAACGCTGTTTGAAACTTTTACGATGGACTCAATGGGGTTTGACGAGGGAGCGACGGTCGCTGACGGCGTTTTTGCGATGCGTGAATATTACAGTGAGGAAAACGAGAAGGCTTATGGCGTTCTCGGAATAAAAATAAAGCCGATTTGAGCAAAAAAGCGTCAAGGTAAACGACATTTACCTTGACGCTTTTTTGAAAATTATTTGATTTTTTTAATGTAAGCATTGATTTTTTTTTAATAATATTATAAAATAAAAGATGTAAAGGAAAAACATTCCTTACGCAAAATAATCATTCGGAGGTATTAAAAATGGCAAAAAGCAAAAGCGTAGGCTCGTCTTTACTTATGGCGCTTGCATATCTCGCCGTCGGTGTATTGTTCATTATAAAAAAAGGTGAACTTCTCAACATTATAATGATAGTAGCCGGCGCACTGTTCATCTTCCAGGGACTTGTCGATATTTTAAAGCACAAAGAAAATGTGACCGGAATTATCAAGATCATTATCGGTGTTGCGATAATCGTATTCGGCTTGTTACTGCTGAGCGTCGCATTGATCGTGCTGGGCGTTTTGCTCATTGTAAACGCTCTGACGACTTTTGTCGCGTCGCCCAAGAAATTGATAAGCTTACTTTCTTGCGCTCTTTCTCTGGTGCTCGGAGTGCTTCTTATCGTTTCCAAAGGCGTTGTTACGAACTGGCTGTTTATAGTAATAGGCGTGATATTCATCGTCAACGGTATTGTTATGATATTCGGTGAGAAAAAATAACATTGCAACAAAAAAGGCGGCAGAAGGGTGTATTTTGTTGGGAATTAGAAAAATCAAATTATTTTACGAAATACACCTGCGAGACGTCGCAAAAAAGGACTTGAGAAATCAAGTCCTTTTTTATAAGGTATGATGAATTATCAAGTGAAGTGTAACAAATTAATAGAAGAAGCAAATAGATCTACCGGCTTTTTAAAATCAAGAACTTTTTTAGGACCGGCGTTGATCAACGCCGGTTTTTTCGAGCGTTTTCGGGCTGATGCGAGACGGATTGCGACTTTTGGGATAGAACTCGCGAAGCAAACCGTTGAGATTTTCATTTGTGACTTTTTGCCAAACGCAATAAGGATCTGCGAAATACATATCGCAACCGAGCTCTTTTTTAATATGTCTATTTTTTTCTCTCCCCGTTGCACTTGATAGTATAATTCACCAAAACGATAAAAAAACAGCCCCTTCGGGCTGTTTTTTTATGATATTTTGTTTTCAAGTCTCACGTTATCCGCTATCATGGCGATGAACTCGCTGTTTGTCGGTTTGCCGCGCTCGTTTTGTATCGTGTAGCCGAAAAACGAGTTGAGCGTTTCGAT
>CAJONA010000024.1 GCA_905235755.1 uncultured Clostridia bacterium | reverse complement strand
ATATACTCGTCGACCGTCTACCCCGAGAGCCAGACGTGCGCGATCGGCGCGGCGCTCGAAGCGGGCGCCGAGGGAATGAACCTCACCGAGTCGCAATACGGCATAGCGTCGGTCAAATTCCGCTGGAATTTGTCCGGAACGTATCAGCAGGTGATACCGAGATACGTTTCCGTCGGCGGCGACGGCGACGAGAAAGAATTTTTAAGCGAGTATTTCGGCGACGCCCGCGCGGCGCTTTCGGCGGTGTTTATGAAGGGCTACGAATGGCCGTTCGATCCTGCGAAGGTAGGCGGCGGCTCGCGCTCATCAGAAGTCGATATCGCCGTATTTTCCGAGATAAAAAAGGGGCGGAGAGTTTTCCTCGACTTTACGAAAAATCCGACGGGATTTGACTTTTCCTTGCTTTCGGACGAGGCGAGGACGTATCTTGAAAACTCCGACGCACTGATCGGAACGCCGATAGATCGCCTTGAAAAAATGAACGCTCCCGCGATCAAGCTGTACGCGTCGCACGGGATAGATCTTAAAAGCGAAATGCTCGAAATATCGGTGTGCGCACAGCATAACAACGGCGGACTCGCGCTGACGACGGACTACGAAAGCACAACGCTCAGCCGCTTTTATCCCGTCGGCGAGTGCGGCGGCGTGTTCGGCGTGCATCGCCCGGGCGGATCGGCGTTAAATTCCACGCAGGTGTCCGGCGCGCGCGCCGCGCAAAAGATAGCGGCGTCAAGCAGCGCGGTGCCGACCGAATCGGCGGCAAGACAGGCGAAAGCAGTTTACGGCGCGCTCGCGTCTCTTATCGGAGACAAAATGAACGTCGACGACGTTTTACAAAAACGGCGCGAGTACGGCGAGATAATGTCCCATGCCGGCGCGTTTATGCGCGAAAAATCGGCTGTTGACGAGGCGATAGCATATTTCGAGAAAGAATACCGCGCCTTTGATGAAACTTATAAGATACCGGCGGAATATCTTTCGGAAGCGATGATAAATTACGACGTCATAATAACGTCGCTGACGTATCTTTCGGCGATACGCGACTACATCGCCAACGGCGGAAGATCGCGCGGCTCGTATATGATAGTCGGCACGGACGGCATCGACGAAAAACATTTTGACAAGGTGCAGTACACGTCGTATGCCGACGGCAAAGCGACGTCGCGCTTTGAAGACCGACGCCCGATACCCGATAGCGAACAATGGTTTGAAAAAGTTTATAACAAGTTCATAAAATAAAAAAGCACCTTTCGGTGCTTTTTTGATTATTCGATTTCGGTAACTATCCCCATAAATATCGGCAAATTGTATTCGGAGTCGACTATCATATACACGAACGGTCTGTCGAGCACCACCCATTTCGGTTCAACCGCAACGGCGGTCGCCTCCATAATTATCCCTGTCACTGCGGCGGCTCTCGTTCCGTCCTCGTCGACGTCGATGTGCGTTTTGTGGATGACCTTGCTTATATAGATATTCTCACCGTCGACGGTCGCCATCTTCGTAAAGTCGGCGGCATATGGCTTGAACGCGTCCGTCAGCCCGAGTGACTGCAACGCGGAGTTGAGCGTGATGTCGTAATCGTACGAAAATTTCGGCAGTCCCGCTTCGACGCCCGTATGCATTTTTTTCGCCAGCGCTGCTTTGAGTTCGCCGGCGTCAAGCCCCGCGACAAAGTCGTAAATATCGATTCCTTCATCGGGAAGCAGAGCGACAAATTGATATTTGTTGCCGCTGTAATATTTTGCAAAGCCGCAGGCGTTATTCATTGAAATATACACGTCCTCCATCGAGTGCATCATATCGATGGTCTGTTCCGTGCCGTCGTAAGCGTGAAATACTTCGCTTCCAACCTGATACTCATCGTATTCCTGCTCCCATTTCGCGTCGAATACTATGGCGTTGATAAGCACCATGACGGTGAGCGGATTGAGCTCGTCGACGATCTTGTCTATCATCTCGTCGGTGTGATCGCTCACCCAGCCGTTAATTTCGTCGACCGTAGCACTTTTGCGGAAATCGACGGTGTAAAGCGACGGAAAATATGCGCCGAGCACGCGAGCGATGTAATCCTCGTTCGCCTTGAAATCATCCCTGTCGGTGAACCATATCGAGTTCGCACTTTCAAATTTTGCCTTGTCGGTAGAAGAAAGCGAATTTGAATAAAAGCTTATCGCTTTGTCGAGCTGTTCGGCTGTGATGCCGAAAAGCGTTTCGAACTGCGCGAGCGTCTCTCCGTCGGCGCCGTCGGCGACCATACCGAGCGCCGTGATTATCGAAAGCGGCGATATGAGCGACGACGCCTTTTCGTCCGACACGGTGGATTTAAAGAACTTTAAATACACGTCGTAAAGCGCCTCGATGTCGCTCTGCGTCAGCTCCGCGCCCTTGACGGGATCCGGCTCGACGCCTGCCGTCAGGTCTTTTGCCGATTTCGGCACATATGTGCCGCCGCCCGACGTCGTATGCTCCTGCGTGCCAGGCTGTATGACGTCGCCGCACGACGCGACAGTAAGCGCCATCACCGCGACAAGCAGCAGCGCCGTCATTCTTTTCAGTGTTTTCATAATATTTCCTCCCAAATAATTATTTTACAATTTTTATTTCCGCTGTAAGATTTGTATCGAAAAAGCAGATATACATATTATACTCGTCGCCGTCCGTTATCTCTATGACATATCTGTATGCGATAAAACCGCCGACTTCGATCTCGGTATAAGATATCTTTGCCGTGCCTCTGACGATGAACGCATATACGTAATTGCTCTTTGCGCCGCTCTGGTAGAGCGACATATCGTCGCACAACATTGCGTTCCCGTCTACAAAGCTGTTCAGCTCGTTAGGATTTTTCGGGATAAAACCCGTTTCCACAAGTTCAGC
Organism: uncultured Clostridia bacterium; assembly: GCA_905235755.1. Lineage (GTDB taxonomy): Bacteria > Bacillota > Clostridia > Oscillospirales > CAG-272 > RGIG6816. The sequence continues at coordinate 9,183 of CAJONA010000024.1, read as the reverse complement.
GCCCTCTACTGCGACGGCGTATTTCGATGCGAATGTGATCGCTCCTTCTTCCTGCGTCGTTGCTTCTATCGCCACTGTCGTTTCTGCTATCGCCGCCGTGGTATAAGCCTGCGTCGTTGCTTCTATTGTTCCTTCGGTATAAGCCTCAGTCGTTTTTTCTATCGTTGCCTCGGTATAAGCCTCGGTCGTTTTTTCTATCGTTCCTTCGGTATAAGCCTCAGTCGTCGCTTCGGTTGCTTTTACTGTCGTGAGAAATGTCGCGTTTGTCGACTCCGATCCCTCGTTCGGAGTGCCCGTTTCCGTGTTGTCTATGATCTCGAAGTTGATCGTCAATTGCGTATCGACAACGTTCGGCATATCCCGCACAAAAATGTCCTCGATCATCCCCATACCCGGCCAGATGAACAACGCCACGACTGCCAGTGCGGAAACGGCGACCGTGCCGTACTTTAAGACGCCGCGCCGCTTTTCTTCTTTTTTCTTTTTATAATCGTCAAAACGTCTGTATACGTCCTGACGGAATTCTTCGTTATTCCTCATCGTCAAACCCACCTTTTGTAAGTTCGTTTTTCATAGCCGCTTTTGCACGGTACAGCAGATTTGAGACCTGCCGACTGCTCTTTTTCATTATTTTAGTTATCTCGTCCGTATCAAGCTGCTCAAAATAAACATAATAAAGGATCTCCGCATACTCGCGTTTGAGTTTGGAAAGAGCGTCTGCAACGCGGCCGCTTTGCTCTGCGCGGACCGTTTCGTCCCACGTCTCATCAAACGACGACGAGAGCGAAACGTTGTCAAACCCGTCTGTAAAGACGCGCCTTTTGTTTTTTCTGACGAAGTCGACCGCTTTGTTGCGCGCGATAGAATAGATATACGTTTTCAGCGAGCTTTTGAACGAGTACCTCGACGGATGGATAAGCATTTCGAGAAATGTTTCGGCAGCGATATCTTCCGCATCGTTTTCGTTTCCGACATATCTTGTGAGAAAATATATTAAATTGTCATGATACATGTCGATTATCTCATCGAACCCGCTTCTGTCGCCGTCAAGGTAACGGCGGTAACTGCTTTCACCGCTTTTCATCGGTTCTCCTCTTTATAGCTGTTAATTAGTCGTTTTGACAATGAATTTATCTCACCGTTTTTCAAAAATTTTTTTGAAAATTGTTTTAATTCAAAAAAAGGCACGGGAGACCGTGCCTTTTCTTTTGTCATTTTACTCCGCTTCTGCGTCGTCGTTGCGCGAAAACAGTTCGCTTTCGTCGATATCGACGTCATCATCCGACGAGTTGCACGGACAGTTGTCGCAGTCCTCATCGCAAAAATCGTCGTCGCAGTCATCGTCTTCAAGATCGTCATTCTTCTTTTTGCTGTCATAAACGAGATATCCGCCTGCGGCTCCCGTTATCGTTGCGAGGGCGAGCCACGCACCCGAACTCTTTTTTCTGCCCAGCGTGATAAAGAACATTATCACTGCAGAAAACGATTGAACGAGCATCGCCACACCTACAAAAAATTTTGTTGTCTTCTTAAACATACCGTTTTCTCCTTTCCATAGATCAAAATTGTTTATGCTTTCATTTTAAGGAAAGCGTTTATGAACCCTTCAATGTCGCCGTCCATCACGGCTCCGATATTTCCCGTCTCATATCCCGTGCGCGTGTCTTTGACGAGCGTGTACGGCATAAAGACGTAAGAGCGTATCTGCGAACCCCATTCGATATTTGCCTTTTCGCCGCGGATATCGTCGATGCGGTCGAGGTTTTCCCGCTGTTTTATCTCGGCGAGCTTTGAGCGGAGCATTCTCAGCGCCGTCTCTTTGTTTTGGAGCTGACTGCGCTCCGTCTGACAACCGACGACGATACCGGTGGGCTTGTGAACTATTCGGATCGCCGAGTCGGTCTTGTTGATGTGCTGACCGCCCGCGCCGCTCGAACGGTGCGCCGTGATTTCGAGATCCTCGTCGCGCAGCTCGATGCTCGTGTCGTCCTCTATCTCGGGCGTCACCTCACACGAAGCGAACGACGTGTGGCGTCTGCCGGACGCGTCAAAAGGAGATATACGGACGAGCCTGTGCACGCCGTGCTCGCTTTTGAGATAGCCGTATGCGTTTGGTCCCTCGACGAGTATCGTCGCGCTTTTTATTCCCGCTTCGTCGCCGTCGAGCCAGTCGACGAGCTTGACGTTAAAGCCGTGCTTTTCCGCCCATCTTGTGTACATTCGGTAGAGCATAAGCGCCCAGTCCTGCGCCTCGGTGCCGCCTGCGCCCGGGTGGAGGGACAAAATCGCGTCGTTTCTGTCGTATTTTCCCGACAGAAGCGTTTCGATACGCATGCTTTCCGTTTTCTCTTTGAGTTTGTTTTCCTCGTTCAACACCTCTTCGAGCACGCTCTCGTCGCCGTCCTCGATCCCCATCTCCGCTATCGTTATGGCGTCGTCTATCGACGCGCAGAGCTTTTCGTATTCCTCGATGGTGTCCTTTGTCTTTTTCAGTTCGCGCAGCACGCGGCTCGAATTTTCCTGATCGTCCCAGAACGACGGGGCGAACGTCTTTTCTTCAAGCTCGCGCGCTGTCTCTTTCAGTTTGTCTATTTTCAGTGCGGATGACAGCTCATTTGCCGAATCTTTTATATCGAGCAGTCGCTGCTTCGCCTCTTCAAGTGCTATTATCAATTTTATCGCGCCTTTCGATGATGTATTTTTATTTCCAATTTAAGTATATCAAAAATATGCCGTTTTGTAAAGACATTTCTTGCGCTATTTTTTATGCCCGCACGGATTCAAGAAAAATCCTTCGAGATCCATAAAGAGCCGACCGTCTTTTTTCTCAAATCCGACGGCTTTCGACACTGTCGATTCCTCGCCGCAATAGATAGCCTTATGCACTCCGCAAAGGTCGATGAAATTCAGCGCCGCGCGTCCCATTAAGAACAGCGCCTCGAAATCGTCGACGCCGACGGCGTTTTTCAGGTCGTAAATATATCCGTATTCGCCGTCTGTGTAAAACTGGCACACTCCGAGAACGGCGTCGTCTTCGCACGCGGAGTACGCGAATGCGTCCTTGTTGAAATCGACGCCGCACGCGCGGCATATCTCCGCCTGCTTGTCCTTGTTTTCGATCGGTTTGATCTCGAGCATTTTTATCTCCTTAAAGAATTGACCTCGGCTTTTGTGAGGTGTCGCCATTTTCCCGTCGGCAGATCGCCGAGCTTCACATCGCCTATCGATATTCTTTTCAATTTTTGAATTTTCAGATCGAGCTTTTCGCACATCTTGCGTATCTGCCTGTTGCGCCCCTCGTGCAGCTCGATCATGAGGACGGTCGAATTTTTATTTTGTTTGAACACCGACACGCATGCCGGTTTCGTTATGTAGCCGTCGATGTCCGTCGGCAGCGCGAGCGCCTCGACCGTCTCATCCGGCAGTACGCCGCACACCTTCACATGATACACTTTCGGCTTGTGAAATTTCGGGTGCATAAGGCGGTTTGCGAACTCGCCGTCGTTTGTGAGCAGGAGCAGTCCCTCCGACTGCATATCGAGTCTGCCTATCGGGTACACCCGTTCCCCGACGTCGCCGACAAGCTCCGCCACCGTCGTTCGTCCGCGCTCGTCGTTCATCGTCGTGACGACGCCCGCGGGCTTGTTGAGCATGATATATTTTTTCTCGACATTCCGCCCGATGAGAACGCCGTCGCACTCTATAACGTCGTTTTCGGGCGATATCTTCTGCCCTATAACGGCTATCTCGCCGTTGACCTTGACGCGCCCCGACGTTATCGCTTCTTCTGCGGCGCGGCGCGACATTATCCCCTGCTCCGACAGATATTTATGAAGTCTCATTTCTTCTTCCAAAACAAAAATCCGCCCCCGTCGTCGCTTTTTTTCACGTTCTCATCGGCTATGATATCCGCCTCGCCGATGAGCTCCGCTCCAAGATAAAATTTGACCTTGCCTACGGCGTCGCCCGCCGTGACAGGCGCGTACAAAAATCGCGGCAGTTCGATCTTCGTCCCGATCTCTGCGCGTTCCTTAGGCAACACGGCAAAAACATTCTCCCCTGCCGAAACTTTTACTTCGTCGCGCTCTCCGCCGCAGACGTGGACTTCGCCGCCGAATTCTCCCGTGCGGCAAAGCTCGACGTTTTCATACATATCAAATCCGTAGTCGAGCATCGCGCGGTGATCGCGCCAGTCGTCGCCGTCGGACAGCGTCACCGCTATGAGCGTGACTCCGTCGCGCTCTGCGGCGGAAACGAGCGTTCTGCCCGTTTTTTTCGTAAATCCGGTCTTTACGCCGATTATATCGTCGTACGTTCTGAGCAGACGATTATGATTTATCAGCACGCGCGTCGCCTCTCCGTCGTGCATAGGTATCGACTTTTTCTCCGTCGATACGATTTTGCGGAACGTCTCGTTTTCGAGAGCGTACCGCGCTATAAGCGCCAGCTCCCGCGCCGTTGTGTAATGCTCCTCGTCGTCAAGCCCGTGCGGATTTGCAAAATGCGTGTCTTTCAGCCCGAGCTCCGCCGCTTTTTCGTTCATCAGCTCGGCGAACTCGTCGATTCCGCCGGCTATTTCATACGCGATAGCCGCCGCGGCGTCGTTCGCGCTTTGAAGCATCAGCGCGTAAAGTAGCGATTCCATCGTTATGCGCTCGCCCGCGTAAAGATATATCGAAGAACCCTCTACTCCCGCCGCTTCCGGCGCCACCGTGACGATCTTGTCGAGCGGGCATCGCTCGATGGCGATGATCGCCGTCATTATTTTCGTTGTGCTCGCCGGACCGCGACGCGTGTCGGCGTCCTTTTCGTATATTACGTTTTTGCTGTCCGCTTCTATCAGTATCGCGCTTTCGGCGCTCGTCGACACGGCGTGCGCCGCCGTGGAAAACGACAGTATGATCGCCGCGGCAAAAAGCGCTGTCAGAATTTTCTTCATTTTTTCACCTGTACTTATCTTTTTTGATTATGATTTGCACAGGTGAAAATTTTATTCATGAGTAGGTTGCTCCGCTTTATTTGCTTTCGCCCTCGTCGCCGCTCCCGTCTCCGTCATCTTTATTCTTTTTGAAAACGGATTTTATTTTCTCGAATACCTCGGGCGCCTTGTCGATGATGGTCTGTATCGACGAACCGAGATCGTTCGTGCCGCCGGGATTGTCGATATTAAGGACGTTCACCGCACCCGATGAGTTCACAACGATAAATCCCACCGGCTTCACCGTCACACCCGAGCCGCTCGCGCCGCCGAAATCGTTCTTTCCCGACGACTGAACATTCTTTCCCGCGTGATCGTTTCCGCCGCCGACAAAGCCGACGGACACCTTCGATATCGGGATTATTATCGTGCCCGACGGAGTTTCGATCGGCGTTCCTATCACCGAGTCGGCGTCGACGATATTTTTGATGCCGTCAAGGGCGGAGGAGATCACCTCGGATATTTTGTTTTTTCCGTTGTTTTCCATAATGAGCTTCCCTTCTGTATATTGTTGTTTATTGATCTTTTTCGTTGAAATATTTTAATAATATCGGAGACAGTATGATCATCGCGCTTATAATATTAAGCGAAAATTCGATATTTATGTCCGCATACGTCTTTTCGCTTGAAAAATCGGCAAAAACGTTCACCGCGTCGTCGCCTTTTATCTTGAAGTTCAAAGATCGCTTCATCGTCTCTATCAGTTCGTCGCACGCGACGCACACCGCGCCGTATATCATCGCTGTTTTTGCCGCCTCGTCGCTGCCCACCGAGACGACGAGTTTTTTCAGCACTATTTTAATGTGCTTTATCGTCTTATCGAGCAGTTGTTTGACGATCGCCGTGACAGTTTGTATCTGCGAGATAATGCCGGAAGAAGTTTCCCGCTTTTGCGATTTTGCCGTCTGCTTTTTCTTATTCTGTCCTTTTGATCTTTTCTTTTGACGTTTATCCTTTTTAGGCGGCGCAGGCACGATGACGCGTTTGAATATCAAAAACCTCGCCGTAACGTTCACGCCGTCGCCGACGCACAGTTCAAGTTTTAACGGAGACAAAAGTATCAGCGCCAAAATAAGCGCAACAGCGGCGACAACGAATATCCACCACATACTTTACCCTCCGTCAAAAATTTTTCTTTTATCAGGTGTCCGACGTCGTCGTCGGAAGCGCCACGGGCGGTAGTTCTTCAAGCGAAGAAAGCCCGAATACGCGCAGAAAATTCTCGGTCGTCGCGTAAAGACGCGGCCTTCCCGGAACGTCGAGCTGTCCGACGACTTTTATCAGTTCGCGTTCGACGAGAACGCCCACCGAATAAGCGCTGTCAACTCCGCGCACCTGATCGACGTATGTGCGCGTGACAGGCTGATTGTACGCGATTATCGCGAGCGTTTCGAGCGACGCTTTTGACAGATTTCCGCCATCGCGCACTCCGAGCGTCGCCTTGATGTAGTCGATGAATACTTCCTTTGTCGTAAGCTGGCATGCGCGCCCGAGTTTGAGCAGCTGTATTCCGCGCACAAGGCCGCTCGAGTCGTATTCCGAGATGTATTCGTCGACGATGTCGGATATCTCATCCTCGCTGACGCCGATGATCTCGGCGAGTTTTTGATACGTCACGGGATGCCCGGCCGCAAAAAGCACCGCCTCGATTATTCGTTTTATCTCGTCTCTTGTCAGAATTTTCTCACTGTCCATCTGCTTTTCCCTTTTTATCGCTTTCAATAAAACAAAGTATTACGTCGGAGTTTGCGTCGCCGACATCGACCTGCTTTGCCTCGACGCGCCCCGCCCTCATCAGCACAAGCAGCGCATAGAATGTCGCTATTATGCCGGAGCGAGACGTCACGTCGTCGAATATTTCTTCAAAAGCAACGCTTTTCTTTACGTATAACAGCTTTAAAACGTGGAATACACGCGCCGGTATCGGTACGATCTTTTTCTTTATTATCGGGTTTATCGACTCTATCGGCTTTTTGAGTGACAGCTGACGCTTTTCCGACATCGTCATAATGAGCCGCGTCATCGCGTTTGATATGAGCGTGATATCCATGTCGTCGAGTTTCGTTTTGTCGACGACTATCTCGTCGGCGTCCTTTTCAAATCTGCCGCCGAATTCCTTTTCGAGAACGGATAACTTTTCCGCCGCTTCCTTTGCCGTTTTGTATTCCATGAGCGTGCGTACGAGTTCTTCGCGCGGATCTTCATCTTGTTTCGGCAGGAGCATCTTGCTTTTGATGAGCATCAGCTCCGCCGCCATTCTTATAAACTCTCCGGCAAGATCCATATCGCTTATCTGCATATTGTCGACATATTCCATATACTGATCGAAAATGACGGATATCTGTATGTCGAATATGCTCATTTTATTCTTTGCTATCAGCGACAAAAGCAGATCGAGCGGTCCCTCATACGCTTCCGTTTTAAACACAAGCTGTTCCATCAAAAACTCCGTTTATTTAAATATCGGTATCAGCGATATGAGGCTGTCCATACCGCCAAGCACCCAGTTTGAGATCGCGCTCAAAACGCCTGTGAACATTCCGAGGAAAAGGAGGACGTAAAAGCCGATCAGTATATATCTTTCGTATTTCATAATGCCGAAATACCATTTTGTCGGGAGAAATATATACGCGAGCCGCGAGCCGTCGAGCGGCGGTATCGGGATAAGATTGAATACCGCAAGATATACGTTGAGCGCCGCCAGTATCGCAAAGAACATAAGTGCCGCGACAAGCGCATAGCTGTCCGATCGGATCAGATTCAGGCATTTGTATATAAACATGGCGATAAACGCGATGATGATGTTTGCGAGCGGTCCGGCGGCGGCGACGAGCGCCATGTCGCGCTTCGGCTTTTTATAATAGCGCGAATTGACGGGTACCGGCTTCGCATAACCGAACCCGACGACTATCATCAAGATAAGCCCGAGAGGATCGATATGCTTTATTGGGTTTAATGTCAGCCGTCCGAGGTTTTTGGCAGTCGGATCGCCGAGCTTATATGACACCCAGCCGTGAGCGCACTCGTGAAACGTGAGCGCTATCAGTACCGCGGGAATACGCAGCAAATATTCGAGTATGATTTGGTTCATTTCTCTGCCCTTTCACAGATTTTTGTAAATGCCCGTTATTATGTTTCTGACCGTTTCTCTGCCGTCTCCGCTCTGCGCCGAAAATCCGACGACTTCGATCTGCTCTTTTGCATACGGCGGCATCAGATACGGATGAGCGGAGAGCGCTTCGAGGTTCGCTTTTCTCGTCGTTATGTTGAGTTTATCCGCCTTTGTTGCGACGACGGCATACGGAATACCCGCGCCGTCGAGCCAGTCTATCATCATAAGGTCGTCCTGCGTCGGTCCGACTTTAAGGTCGACGAGCTGCAAAACGAAATCGGGCTTTCCGTCCTGAGCGAGATATGCCTCGGTCAGATTTGAAAAACGCTTTTGCTCCTCTCCCGAGCGCCGCGCGTAGCCGTATCCGGGCAAGTCGACGAGGTATATCTTTTTGTCGACGAGATAGAAGTTGACCGTTACCGTCTTGCCCGGCTCCGAGCTCGTTCTGGCATAATTTTTTCTGCCGGAAACGGTGTTTATCAGCGAACTTTTGCCGACGTTCGACCGCCCGGAGAGCGCTATTTGCGCAAGCCCGTCGCGCGGAAACTGCTCCTTACGCCCCGCCGTTATTTTTAACTCGATGTTCTGAAAAGCAAGCGCCATTTTTGCTCCTTTAAAGTTTATTCGCTCCGATTTGCGCGGTTTACGCTTTGAGCGTATCCGTCGGCGATCTTTTCGACGGACGCGTCCGTGCCGCGGTGCGCGTTCTCGCCTTGCGCAAGCGCAATATCGAGCACTTCCGAAATATCGGAAACGGGAATTATCTTGACGTGCGTCTTGACCTCGTCGGCGACTTCGCAAAGGTCGCCCATGTTGTCCTTCGGTATGATTATCGTGTTCACGCCCGCGAGATACGCCGCCATCGTTTTTTCTCTGAGTCCGCCGATGGCAGTCACCCTGCCGTGAAGCGTTATTTCGCCCGTCATCGCGACGTCGCGGCGGACGGGAACGCCCGTAAGCTCGCTGACGAGCGACGTAACTATCGCCGCGCCCGCGCTCGGGCCGTCCTTCGGAACGGCTCCCTCGGGAAAGTGTATGTGAATATCCTTCGTCTTATAGAAATCGCCGTTGATGCCGAGCTTTTCGGCGTTGT
>CAJONA010000023.1 GCA_905235755.1 uncultured Clostridia bacterium | reverse complement strand
GCGCTCACCGCCGTCATATCGGCGGCGCTGCCGTATATACTTTCGTTCGCCGCGGGCGCAATGATATACGTTACGGTCGAGGAGCTCATTCCCGAGGCGCACGACGAAAACGGCGGCGGTATATGCGCGCTGAGCGTCATGGCGGGATTTTTGCTCATGATGATACTCGACGTCGCGCTCGGATAACACGAAAAAACCTCCCTGTCGGGAGGTTTTTTCAGTCGAGTTCTTTTTTGCCGGTGTAAAGTTCGTAGTATCTGCCCTTTAATTCGAGAAGCTGATCGTGCGTGCCGCGTTCGATTATCTCGCCGTGTTCGAGCACCATTATGGCGTCGGCGTTGCGGACGGTCGAAAGGCGATGCGCGATGACGAACGTCGTGCGGTTTTTCATCAGTCTGTCCATACCGTGATCTATATGGCGCTCCGTGCGCGTGTCGACAGAGCTCGTCGCCTCGTCGAGGACGAGTATCGGCGCCTTTGAGAGCGCCGCGCGCGCGATGTTGAGCAGCTGACGCTGACCTTGCGAGAGGTTCGCGCCGTCGCCCTCTATCACCGTGTCGTAACCGTTTTCAAGACGCATGATAAAGCTGTGCGCACTCGCCGTCTTTGCCGCCGCGATGACCTCGTCGTCCGTCGCGTCAAGCCTGCCGTAGCGGATATTGTCCTTGACCGTGCCTGTGAAAAGATGCGTGTCTTGGAGGACCATCGCAATGCTTTTGCGAAGCTCGTCGCGCTTGTACTTCTTTATATCGACTCCGTCTATCGTGATGCTTCCCTGCTCGATGTCGTAGAAGCGGTTGAGCAGGTTCGTTATCGTCGTCTTGCCCGCGCCCGTCGAGCCGACAAACGCTATTTTCTGCCCCGGGTGAGCGTAAAGAGATATGTTTTTCAGCACTGTCTTGTCGGGCACGTAACCGAACGTCACGTTTTCGAATACGACGTCGCCCTTGACGCCGTCGCAGCCTATCGCGTCCTCGGCGTCTGCGGCCTCGGGATCGCTGTCGATGACCGCGAACACGCGCTCCGCGCCCGCAAGTGCGGCGAATATAGTGCTCGTCTGCTGCGAGATGTTGTTTATCGGCATGGCAAAGCGGCGCGAGAACTGCGCGAACGCGGCGATAACACCGACGGTGCACGCCGGCGCCCACCAGTGCACGTCGGTAAACGTTTCCGGCACGAGCAAACACAGAAGTCCGCCGATGCCCGCGACCACAGCGCACGTCACCTGCGAAGAATTTCCGAGGATCGGTCCCATTATGCCGCCGTAGAACTGCGCGTTGAACTGCTTTTGGCGCATATCGTCGTTGAGCAGCATGAACTCCTCGTTCGCCGTCTGTTCGTGGTTGAACACCTTTATGACCTTCGCGCCCGTGACGCTCTCCTCGACATAGCCGTTGACGGCGCCGAGAGCCGCCTGCTGCGCCGTGTAGTATTTCGACGAGCGCTTCGCTATCGCTCCGCCTATGCGGATGAACAACGGTATGAAGCATATTACGACAAACGCGAGCCAGTAATGCATGACGAACATCGCAACGGTGTATCCGACTATCTCGATAATTCCCGATACGAGAGAGACGACGGTGTTCGAAAGCATCATATCTATGTTGTCGACGTCGTTTGTAAAGCGCGACATCACCTCGCCGGTCGGATTGTTGTCAAAATATCGGACAGGGAGCGTCTGCAATTTGTCAAACAGGTCGTTTCTTATCTTTTCCGTCGCGTCCGTCGAAACGGTCAGCATTATGCGAGCCTGAAAATACGTGCAAACGACGCCGACGGCGTATATGGAAGCCAAAATTATGATTATGGCAAGGATATAATCTATCGCAGCGTCGAATTTTATTTCAAACGGAGTACCCGCAAACAGAGCGAATACCTTAGGCTGTTTGTCGTTATTCGGGGTGAGCGCGTCGATTATCATCGCCACGGTGCTCGTGCCGATTATCGCCGCTCCTGTCGAAACAAGCATAAACACAAGCACGAGTATCAATCGCCCTTTGTAGGCGGAAAGATACGACAAAAGTCGTTTTACGGTGTCTTTTTTTATCTTCGGGCGTTTTTTGGGATCAAAGCGAACAGGGCCGCGTCCCGGACCTCCGCCCGGTCTGCCGCCGGGACCGCCGCGCAAGGAGCGATTTGCCGCCGATCTGTTATACTGCTTTTGCAGTTGTTCAAGAGTTCTCGCCATCGGCCGCGCCCTCCTTTTCGTTTTGAGAATAGTATATCTCCTGATACTCGGTGTTGTTTGCCAAAAGTTCGGAGTGCGTGCCGACGCCGGTTATCTTACCGTCGTTCATTACTATTATCTCGTCGGCGTCGATGACGGACGATATGCGCTGAGCGATGATTATCTTCGTCGAACCCGCGAGTTCCTCGCGGAACGATCTTCTTATCATCATCTCGGTCGCCGTGTCGACGGCGCTCGTCGAGTCGTCGAGAATGAGTATCTTCGGCTTTTTGAGCAGGGCGCGCGCAATGCAAAGGCGTTGTTTCTGTCCGCCCGAAACGTTCGTGCCGCCCTGATCGAGCACCGTCTGATAACCGTCGTGGAACAAAGAAACAAACTTATCCGCCTGCGCGACGACAGCCGCCGCCTTTACGGTTTCGTCGTCGGCGTTTTCGTCGCCCCAGCGGAGATTTTCCTCGATCGTGCCGGAGAACAGCACGTTATTTTGAAGCACCATGCCGACGCTCTCGCGCAGATTATAGAGCGAGTAGTTTTTGACGTTCTCACCGTCGACGAGCACTTCTCCGCCGTCGACGTCGTAAAGACGCGGTATCATCGACACGAGCGTCGTCTTGCCGCAGCCTGTCGAGCCGACGATTCCGACCGTCGAGCCGGCTTTGATCTTCAAATTTATGTTGTCGAGAACGGCGTCCTCGCTTCCCTTGTGGTAACGGAACGTCACGTTCTTGAACTCGATATCGCCCTCTTTTACGTCAAGCGCGGAATCGGCTGATATATCCGTTATATCTATCTTTTCGTCGAGCACCTGCGCGATACGCTTGCCCGAGGCAAGCGCACGCGAGAACATCACGAACACCATCGACATCATCATAAGAGACATCAGTATCTGCGTCGAGTATGTGACGAACGTCGAAAGCTTTCCCACGGCCATCGAAATCTCTTCCACGGCAAGCGTATCGTCTACGACCTGATTTGCACCGAACCAATATATTGAAAGCGTCGTCGCGTACGTGAAAAACGATATCACGGGAGATACGAATATCATCACCCTCATCGCGGAAAGCCCCGCCTGCTTGAGGTTTTTGTTTGCCGTGCCGAACTTTTCGCGTTCGTGATTCTCGCGCACAAACGATTTTACAACGCGCACGTTCGTGACGTTCTCCTGCACATCGGAATTCAGCGCGTCTATCTTCTTCTGCATTGCCGAGAAGCGGGGAAAGCTGATGCGGATTATCGTCGCCATGATAATGATCAAAAGCGGCAGCGTCACAGCGAATATTATCGAAAGCCGCGGATTTGTCACTACCGACATTATAAGCGCGCCGATGAACATTCCGGGCGAGCGGAGCGCCATGCGCATCATCATATTGATAAAGTTCTGTATCTGAGTAACGTCGTTTGTCATACGCGTGACGAGCGAACCCGTGCTGAAATGGTCCACGTTCGAAAACGAGAACCGCTGGACTTTTTTATATAGGTCTGCTCTCAGATCGGTCGCATAGTTGACGCTCGCCTTTGCGCCGAAGTACGCTCCGCCTACACCGCTCAGCATCATCAGCAGCGCCGTCATTATCATCCCCGCCGTCAGCGTGAGTACGACAGGCATCCACTTTGCCGTATCAATATTTTGCGTTGCCGTCGCTGCGGTAAGATCATTTATCATATTTCCGAGCATAAGGGGCATAAGCACTTCGCCTATGACCTCCATCACCATACATATAGGTCCGAGTATAAAATACGGAATGTACGGCTTTGCGTAGCCGAGCCATCTTTTCATATATCTTCACCTCCCCGGGACGTGTCTTTTTTCATTTCGCTGAGATTTTGGCAGATAACGTCGAGATACTCGCACAGCGCGCGCACCTCGCCGTCAGTCAGCCCTTTGAACGTTTCGCCGTCTATACGCATAAAAATATCGCTCGTCTTTTCCACGGCGTCGAGCCCTTTCGGTGTTATCTTGACGCGATTTGTGCGGCGGTCGGCGCCGGACGTCACCTTTTCGATATAGTTTTCGCATTCGAGCCGTTCGAGCGTCGCCGCGACAGCCGCCGCGCTTATCTCGAATTTTTCGGCAAGTTCCTTTTGCGACGGCGATTCGTCGCATTCGCAGAGATACATCAGCATCTGATACATACTGCGGTGCATGCCGATGTCCTTCATTTTCGACTCGATGACCGCATGATGTGATTTCGCTATGTATATTATCTTATGCATAGCCGACTTTATATCATCCATTTTCGTTTCCTTTCACAAAAATAAACGCGTTAAAAATAAACGCGTTAATTATTATACTCACCGCCGTTTGAATGTCAATAACATATTTGAAATTTTTAATTTTTTTTACAAGTATCCGCCGATCCGTAATTTATTCGCGGCGCGGCGAATATACTTTTTGTGAACACAAAGTCCGAACGGCGACGGACGCCAAAAATTCAAGCCGAGAAAGGAAAAATATGTTTTCAACAAGCGGCGAAAACAATTGCATCATCAAAAAGACGACGCTCCCATCCGTACAAAAAGAGGTCGTGTCGGAAATCAGCCTGCCGGATTATCTGCCCGATGTCAGCCGTCTTTTGCGCACAAATGCAACGGTGGGAAACGAGAACAACTACGTCAACGACCGGTCGCTCGAATACGACGGGGAGATAAATTACGTTATAATTTACGCCACGAGCGACGGCAGGATAAAGAGCATACCTCTGTCGGCGGAATTCGACGGCGTCGTCTCCCTGCCCGAACTGACGGGAGACTATCAGACGCAGCTGCGCACAGACATCGAGAGCGTGACGTGCCGCCTTCAAAACCCGCGGCGCCTGACAGTCAAGACAAAGCTCTGCGTATCGGTCGACGTGTACTCCGATACGTGCGTATCGCCTCAGTTCTCGGGGAAGATGTCTGCCGAGGACGAGGCACGCGTGCAAAAAAAAATAAAGAATACCGAGACGATGTGCCTCATTCACGCAAAGGATGAAAACGTGCCGATAAGCGAGGACGTCGAGCTCGACAGCGGCGACGCGTCGATAGGCGAGATCGTCTCGGTAACGCTCGCGCCGTTCATATCGGAGGTGCGCGCATCCGAGGACGCGCTTTCGTATCGCGGCGACATCATCGCCGAGATCGTATACCTCGCCGCGTCAGACAACGCCGACAGTCAGGCGGAATATTATTCGTTCACGCGCAAAATACCGGTGTCGGGAGACGTCGACGCAAAGGGCGTCAACGGTGACTTTACCGCTTCGGGTTGCGCCGTCGTTTCGGGCGTGGAATTTCGCCCGCAGACGAACGCGCTCGGCGAAAACCGCGTCGTCGAGATAGATTTCAGTTATACGGTGCATCTTTACGCGGTGTGCAACACGGCGGCGAATGTCGTCACCGATATGTACTCGATAGACTATCAAAGCGTCAACGAACTTAAAGAGCTCGAAAGCCGCCGCGCGCTGAAAGCCTCGGCGTTCAACTTCACCGCCGACGGCTCCTCTCCTCTCGACGACAAGGATTACGACAAGGTCGTCGCGGCGAGCGCGAGCGCGGCTGTCGACAAAGTCGAAAAGAACGGCTCCAAAGCGTCGTTTAACGGAAAGATAGACGTGTCTGTTATCCTCACGAACGGCGCCGGCTCGTATATCGGTCGAACGTTCTCGATACCGCTCCGCGCCGAAACGGAAGTCGGCAAGAGCGTGGGCGAGCTCGAATGTTCCGCCGACACCTCCGTTCTCGGCACGTCGGTGAGGATCGACGGCACTGACATGAAATGCGACGCCGAGGTCGGGATATCGTTCGTCGCGTGCGA
The DNA here is from genome assembly GCA_905235755.1 of uncultured Clostridia bacterium. GTDB lineage: Bacteria > Bacillota > Clostridia > Oscillospirales > CAG-272 > RGIG6816. Next base: position 6,282 of record CAJONA010000023.1, on the reverse strand, counting down.
CGTCGCCCGCGAGAACGCCGTCGAAAAATGCGTGATAATGAAAGACCGCCCGCAAAACAAAATGCCCGCTTCAAACATAGTCATCTGTTATCCCGGCGAGGACGACGGGCTGTGGGACATAGCGAAACGCTACGGCATTTCGGAAAAAGCCCTGCGCGAGGCGAATTCGCTCGGCGGCGAGATATCGGCGGGAAGCGTCATCATAATCCCGAGCGAGAACAAAAAGAAGCCGATCTTTTAAATACGGCGCGGAGAAAGCTCCGCGCCTTTTATTTTGCGTTTTATGCGGCCGCTGCGTGAAAAAATCGGATTTTTTGCCAAAACACTTGACAACCATTGCCGTCAAGTATATAATGAAATTACTATTCAACGAGGTAATCAATATGTTCAGCAGTTATTATTACTTTTATTACTTTACAAAAGCGATGGATCGCAATGTTACTTTCGGGGGTTTGATTTAAACGTATTCCCGATTTGCAAATGTTGATATCCACCGCTGCTTTTCGTGCTTTTTGACGACAGCGGTGGTTTTTTATCGGAAAAGAGGTCAAAAGTGAAAGATTTGGAAAAAGCGAGAAAGACTATAAACGAGACGGACAGGGAGATCGCCTCCCTGTTTGAAAAGCGCATGAGCGCCGTTCACGACGTGGCGATGTATAAGATAGAACATTCCCTGCCCGTCACAGACAGCGACAGAGAGGCGGAGATCATCTCGCGCAACGCCTCGTACATTCAAAGCGAAGATATACGCTCGTACTATATAAACTTCTTAAAAAACACCATCGAGCTTTCAAAACAGTACCAGCACAAGCTGATGGAAGGCGTAAAAGTCGCGTACAGCGGCGTGGAGGGCGCGTTCGCGCACATCGCCGCGACGCGAATATTCCCCGACGGCAGTCACGTCTCGTACGCGAGCTTCATCGACGCGTATGACGCCGTCGTGTCGGGCGAATGCGACTGCGCCGTGCTCCCGATAGAAAACAGTTATGCCGGCGAGGTCGGGCAGGTCATGGACCTTATGTTCGGTGGCAATCTCTATGTATCGGGCGTTTACAGCCTGCAAATTTCGCACAGCTTGCTCGGAGTCAAAGGAGCGAAGGCGAGCGACATCAAAACCGTCATAAGTCATCCGCAGGCGCTCGATCAGTGCGCCGGCTATATAAGAAAACACGGATACGAGGCAAAGCAGGCGGCAAATACCGCCCGCGCCGCACAGTTTGTCGCCGAAAGCGGCGACAAAAGCACAGCCGCGATAGCGAGCGAGGAGACGGCTGCGCTTTACGGGCTCGAGATCCTCGATCACGACATCAACGAGAGCGCGACGAACACGACGCGTTTTGCCGTATTCTCGCGCGTCGAAAACAAGGTCAGAAAACACGAAAAGAACAATTTTATGCTGATGTTCACCGTCAAAAACGTGGCAAACGCGCTCGCAACGGCGCTCGGTGTGATAGGAAAGTACGATTTCAACCTGAAAGTGCTGCGTTCGCGCCCGATGAAAGAGCTCGCATGGAAATACTACTTCTACGCGGAGGCGGAGGGCGACGAGTCGTCCGAAAAAGGACGCGCGATGCTCGAAGAGCTGTCCGAAAATTGCGATATGCTCAAAGTGGTCGGGCATTATTCGGTGGAAACGGATCTCAAAAAATAAAGAAAGGCGCGTAAATTTATGAATTTACACATATCTCTCGGCTCGGGCGGATACGACGTTGTCGTCGAGCGCGGCGCGATGGAAAAAGCGGACAAGCTGTTTGACCTGAACAGGCGCGTACTCGTCGTAACGGACGACGGAGTCCCGGCGGAATACTCGGAAAAGATCGCTTCGTTTTGCAAGGCGCCGACAGTCGTGACCGTGGCGCAGGGCGAGACAAGCAAAAGCCCCGAGACATATCTCGCTTTGCTTGAAAAAATGCTGTCGGCAGGATTTGAAAGAGGCGACGCCGTCGTCGCCGTCGGCGGCGGAGTTGTCGGAGACCTCGCGGGGTTCGTCGCATCGTCATATATGCGCGGCGTCGATTTCTACAATGTGCCGACGACGCTCCTTTCGCAGATAGACTCGTCCATAGGCGGCAAAACCGCGATAAATTTCAAGGGCATAAAGAACGTCGTCGGCGCGTTTTACCGCCCGAAAGCGGTGCTTATCGATCCCGACGTGCTGAATACGCTGTCGGATCGGCAATTTAACAGCGGCCTCGCGGAAGCGATAAAAATGGCGGCGACGTTCGACAAAGAGTTGTTCGAGCTTATTGAAAACGAAGACGTCAAAGCGAACATCGAAAAAATAATAATCGGATCGCTGAACATAAAAAAGCGCGTCGTCGAGCTTGACGAACATGAATCGGGCCTCAGGCAAACGCTCAATTTCGGACACACGATAGGTCACGGAATCGAGAGCGAGCAGGGCGGAAAACTCTATCACGGCGAGTGCGTCGCGCTCGGAATGATACCGATGTCTGTCGGCGAGGCGAGAGAAAGGATCGTCGCCGTGCTCAAAAAGGTCGGGCTGCCGACGACGTATGACGGCGACACAGACGCGGTATGCGCCGCGATGCTCCACGACAAAAAGGCGTCGGGCGGCTTTGTAAACGTCATCACCGTCGACAAGATAGGCAAGTACAACACGGAGAAAGCATCTGTCGATACGCTCATAAAAAAAGTAACGGAGACATGGGGGTAAGATAATGAAAAATACTTTCGGCAACAGTATAACGCTCACCCTGTTCGGCGAAAGCCACGGCGAAATGATCGGAGCCGTCATCGACGGACTCGCGCCGGGGATAAATATCGACAAAGATTACATCGCTTCGCGTCTCGCCCTGCGCCGCCCCGTCGGCAGCATATCGACGCCGCGCAAAGAAAATGACGAGTTCAGTTTGATCAGCGGCGTTTTCGAGGGCAAAACGACGGGCGCGCCCCTGTGTGTGATAATACCGAACGAAAACAAAAACAGCGGCGATTATGAAAAGACGCGCGCGCTCGCGCGTCCCGGTCACGCGGATATGACGGCGCACGAAAAATATCACGGCTTTGAGGACTATCGCGGCGGCGGTCATTTCAGCGGAAGGCTGACGGCACCGCTCGTAGCTGCGGGAGCGATAGTCGAGAGCGCGCTCAAAGAAAAAGGCATACTCATCGGCACGCATATCAAACGCTGTGCCAAGATCTCTGACAGGGGATTTGAAAACATTGCCGATGATATAAAATCGCTCGAATACGCTCCGTTCCCCACGCTCGACACGGCTGCCGGCGAACGCATGCAAGAGGCGATAATTAAAGCAAAAGAAAGCGGCGACAGCGTCGGCGGCGTGCTTGAATGCGCGATACTCGGCGTTCCGGCAGGCGTCGGCGAGCCGTGGTTTGACGGCGTCGAATCGGCGCTTGCGCGCGCCGTGTTCGGCATACCCGCCGTCAAGGGAATAGAGTTCGGAAGCGGATTTGATATGTCCGATATGCTCGGCAGCGAGGCAAACGACGCGTTTTATGCCGAAAACGGCGGCATATATACAAAGACAAACAACAACGGCGGTGTGCTCGGCGGCATAACAAACGGAATGCCGATAATATTCTCGTGCGCCGTAAAACCGACGCCGTCCATCTCAAAGGCGCAGCAAACCGTCGATATATTCTCAAAAGAAAACGCGTCTCTATCCGTTTTCGGCAGGCACGATCCCGCGATAGTACACCGCGCCCGCGCCGTCGTCGACGCCGTCGCGGCGCTCGTGATAGGCGATCTTCTCGCGATGCGCTACGGCACGGATTATTTGCGAGGTGATAAATGATGGAATACGGATGCATCGGCAATCCCCTCGGGCACAGCTTCTCGGTCGATATTCACAAAAGGATAGGAAGATACGAATATACCCTGCGCGAACTGCCGCCGAGCGACGTTGACGCGTTTATGCGTCGGCGCGATTTTCGCGGTATAAACGTGACTATCCCGTACAAACAGACTGTCATACCGTATCTCGACGTTATAGACGAGATGGCAAAAAGCATCGGCGCGGTCAACACCATTGTCAACCGCGACGGAAAGCTCTGCGGATATAACACCGATTTCGGAGGGATGCGCGCGCAGATAATCCGCGCAGGCATCGAGATATGCGGAAAAAAGACGCTCATTCTCGGCACGGGCGGAACGAGCAACACCGCCGTCGCGGTCGCAAAAGACCTCGGTGCAAGTGAAATTCACCGCGTAAGCCGCAGCGGCAAAGGCGGCGCGCTCACATATGAAGAAGCGTATTCGGCGCACTCGGACGCCGAAATAATAATAAACACATCCCCCGTCGGAATGTACCCGAATATCGACGGAATACCGATAGATATATGCGCTTTTCCGCGCCTTTCGGGGGTGTTCGACGCGGTGTTCAATCCGCTTAACACACGTCTTGTACTGAAATGCCGCGAAAATGGCATAAAAGCGGAATCGGGACTTTATATGCTCGTGACGCAGGGCGTGCTCGCAGCCGAGCATTTTCTCGGCGAAAAGCTCCCCGACGGCACAGCGGACAGGATATTCTCCGAAATATCCGCCGAGCGCCGTAACATCGTTCTCATCGGAATGGCGTCGAGCGGAAAAAGCACAGTCGGAAATCTCCTCTCAAAGCGGCTCGGCCGCCCGTTTTACGATACGGACAAGCTCATCGTCGAGCGCTCCGGCATGGAAATTGCCGAAATATTCGATAAATACGGCGAGGGACGCTTCCGCGAGATGGAGCGCGAGGTGGTAAATGAAATCGCAAAAGAAAGCGGCGCCGTTATCGCCACGGGCGGCGGCGTGCCTCTCTTTACGGAAAACGTTGAAAAACTCCGTCTTAACGGCAAGCTGTATTGGCTCGACCGTTCGCCCGACCTGCTGACGCCGACGTTCGACCGTCCGCTCGCCCGCGACATAGAGACAATGAAGCGGCGCTATTACGAAAGATACGACGTCTACAAAGCGGCGGCTGACGAGACGATAATCAACAACGGCACCGCCATAGAGGCGGCAAACGAGATCGAAAGGAAACATTTAAAATGAATATCCTTGTAATAAACGGCCCGAATATAAACATGCTCGGCATACGCGAGCCCGACATTTACGGAAAAGAAACGTACGCTTCGCTGTGCGAAAAGATCTCCGCCTTCTGCGAAAACATCGGCGTCAATTGCGAGATCTATCAGTCAAATCACGAAGGGGACCTCGTCGACAAGATACAGGCGGCTTATAAAAAAGCCGACGGCATCGTCATCAATCCCGGCGCATACACGCACACCAGCATTGCCCTCCTCGACGCGCTCAAAGCCGTCGGCATACCGACGGTAGAGGTGCATATCTCAGACGTGTCGTCAAGAGAGGATTTCCGTCAGGTCAGCTTTATCCGCGCCGCATGCGAGATGACGATCTCGGGACACGGCACAAACGGCTATACGGAAGCGATAGCGTATTTAAAGGAGAAACACGGTGAAAGTTAAAATTGCCCCGTCGACGCTTTCGGGCACGATCAAAGCGCCGCCGTCAAAAAGCATGGCTCACCGCCTGCTCATCTGCGCGGGACTTTCCGAAGGCGAAAGCGTCATTCGCGGCGTTGAAATGTCGGAGGACGTTCTCGCAACGCTCGACTGCCTCAGCGCTCTCGGCGGACCTTCCCTGTGTGATCCTCCTTGTGTTCTCTGCCTGCTCCCTGTAGTAGAGCCGCTCTGCCTCTTCGTCAAGGCTCTCTCCCGAAAGCCTCTTTGCAAGATCATCAAGAAGTGTATCGTCGTCGGGTTTTGCCGCGTGGAGCTTTTCGGGCTCCAGATTGTCATATACGATATCAGCCTTTGCGCTGTAATATTTAAATGCCGCATCTATCTGAGCATCTATGTTCACTGTATCCGTCTGCATAGCTTCGACACCCTGAAGGGAGTCATCTACCTTGACGTCCATGCCGCCCTTCTTTGCCTGAATGGTCCTTAGTGCGGAAAGGAGGTTTCGTATCGTCATTTCCGCGCCCGTATCAAGGACTGCGCCTATGGCAGCATTATCGGTCTTTTTCAGCTGTGCAAAAAGCCTGTATATTCCTATGTAGCTCTGCTTCTCCTCGGGAGTTATCTCATTATTCTTCTCAAGCTTGTAAAGGAATTTGGAGTATTTCTGTGCATTCCTGTCCGGATCCTTATCATTGCCGGACAGTTCGTTTGAGAGCTCATCCAGCGTCATCTCAAGAGGATTTTTGTTGCTTCTTATGAGTTCAAGGACAGCTGCGGGCTTAAGCCTGTCGATGGTTCCCATGAGCTTTTCGTCGGCGCTCCTGACCCGCTCTA
>CAJONA010000022.1 GCA_905235755.1 uncultured Clostridia bacterium | reverse complement strand
GAAGCGGCTGTAAACGAACATACAAAAGCCATTTTGCTCAACTCCCCGAACAATCCGACGGGCGTCGTCGTGTCGGAAAAAGAAGTGATCGCTTTGTCCGATCTGCTCAGAAAAAAATCGAAGGAATACGGGCACACGATATACTTCGTTTCGGATGAGCCGTACAGAGAACTCGTATATGACGAAAACGTAAAAGTTCCGTTCGTGCCGAATTATTACGACGAAACGATAGTTTGCTATTCGTTTTCCAAGTCGCTATCGCTTCCGGGCGAGCGCATAGGATATATCGCCGTCAGCGAAAAGGCTACGGAATGGAAGACGCTGTTCGCCGCTATTTGCGGCGCCGGCCGTTCGCTCGGATTTGTATGTGCGCCGAGCGTGTTCCAAAAGATAATCCCGCCGTGCATCGGACATACGGCGGACCTATCTATATACAAGAAAAACAGAGACATATTCGTATCCGCGCTCACCGAATACGGATACAAGCTCGCAAAGCCGGACGGCGCCTTCTATCTCTTCGTAAAGGCGCTTGAAGACGACGCGAACGCGTTCTGCGAAAGAGCGAAAAAGCACGAGATCCTCGTCGTTCCGAGCGATTGCTTCTTCTTCCCGGGATATGTGCGTATATCGTATTGCGTCGATACCGCTATGATAGAACGCTCGCTGCCCGCATTCAAAGCGCTTGCCGAGGAATATGGCAAATAAAAGGAGAACGATATGAAATACGGTGTTGTCGGGGCAAATATCAGCCGCGGATTTTCAAAAGAGATATACCGAAAACTCATAAACTGCGATTACGACGTCGTTGACGTTGACGGCGACGGCTTTGACGAATTTATGCGCACGCGCGATTTTGAGGGCGTAAATATCATTGCCCCGTATAACGAGCGCATTATGAAATATCTCGACGAGATCGACGCTCACGCGGAAGAACTCGGCTGTGTCGATACCGTTGTGAACAAGGGCGGAAGGCTTTGCGGATACAATACCACGTTTGGCGCATTTTGCGCGCTCGCGGCACATTCCGGAATCGAGATGCGCGGCAGAAAAGTGCTTGTTGTCGGTGAAGACGCTGTCGCAAAAACGGTCGGCGCGGCGTGCATATCTCTCGGCGCGGCGGACGTTTGCACCGCCCGTAGCGACGCTGTAAAGCCGAATGACAGCGTGAATATTATAGTAAACACGGAAAAAGCGGAAATTGCTTGTAACGCCGACCTGTCGGGATTTGAAAAACTTGACGGGGTTTTGGACATCACCGCTCCGCCGCTGAGAACGCCGCTCGTTTTGGCGGCAAAAGCGGCAAATATCGCCGCGGAGGGCGGGCTTTTCATGGCGGTACGTCAATGTGTTCTGTCGAGCGAGCTTTTCACGGGCGACAAGATACATTACGGCGTTTCGGAACGCGTATATGCGGAAATAATGCGAGCAAACGAAAATATCGTACTCATAGGACTTCCCGGGTGCGGAAAAAGCGTCGTCGGTGAACTGATCGCGTCGATCATGGGACGCAAATTTATCGATATCGACACTGAAATAGAGAAAAAATACGGCTCGATATCATATCTTTTGAAAGAAAAGGGCGAGGAAAAATTCCGCGATATCGAGCAGAAAATGATAAAGGCGCATTCGCTTGAAACGGGCGTCGTTATAGCCGCGGGCGGCGGCGCTGTCATAAGAAAGCAAAATGTGAACGAGCTGAAATCGAACGGCAAACTGTTTTTTATCGACCGTTCGCCGACGCTCATATCGACATCGCAAAAAGATCCGTTGTCGTCGAGCAGAATGGCGCTTATGGCGCTGTTCGGTCAAAGATATTCCGTTTACCGCGACGCCGCTGACGTCCGCATCGACGCGGATGTGAGCGTAAAGGAAGTCGCGGACAGCGTAATATCGAAATTCAAGCGCCAAAGTGCTGTCGGACGGCTGAAATTTCTTGTTATCAGCGGTCCGTCTGTCATGCTTCTCGGTATGGGCGACGGCAGGGAGACATACTCCGATATTTGCGTCAAGATAAAATCTCACGCAGAAACGCTCGGCGTTGACGTAGATGTGTTCAATTCCGACTGCGAAGGAGAGATCGTTAGCAAGATCGCATCGGCAACGGCGGATGTCGACGGCATTATAATAAATCCGTCGTCGTACGCGTATACGAGCATAGCGATATGCGACGCGCTGCGCGCGGCGGGCGTTTTGTCGTTCGAGGTCGTGATCGATGATTTCAGCGTCGGCGATACGTACAAAATGCGCGATTACGTTGAGGACGTGTGCATAGGCAAGATCAAAACGAAAGGCGCCGACGGATATATATACGCCATTGACAAACTTAGTCAAAAACTTTCAAAATAACATCGTATCCCGATATGGTAAATGGCATTTACCATATCGGGAGACTATAAAAAGGTTTATAATATGAATTTGATACATACAAAGATCGCGGTCGGCGCCGAGCGCCCGTTCACTCTTGTCCACGCTTCCGACACTCATCTGACGCTCGCCGACGGGCGCGACGGGAAGAGAAAAGCAGAACTCGCCGCAAAGCGGAAAAATGTTTTCGGAGACTCCGAAGCGATGCTCGACGAAATTTCCGCCGTTTCGAAAAAACTTTCCGCACCGATAGTATATACGGGCGACATCATCGACTTTGTTTCGCGCAAAAATCTCGAACGGACAAGAAAATTCGTGTCGGAGAATAATGTTTTTTTCACCGCGGGAAATCACGAATTCAGCCTTTATGTCGGTGAGGCTTTTGAGGACGAAAAGTACCGGAACAAGAGCCTTTCTCGCGTGCAGGCGTGCTTTAAAAACGATATCAGATTTGCGAGCCGCGTCATAAACGGCGTTGATCTCGTCGCCATCGATGATTCGTATTATCGCTTTGACGAGCATCAGTTCGACGCGCTGAAAAAAGAAGTTGCACTCGGCATGCCGATAATACTTTTTATGCACTGCGCGCTTTATGAAAAGAAGCTTTGCGACGCAAACGGCGCCGAGGCGCCGTATCTGACTTGTCCGCCGGACGATGCGCTCCGAGGTTGCTCGGAATACCGCATTCGTCAGCAAAAGCCCGATGAGATAACACAAAAAATGACCGAGTATATCAAGAGTCAACCGCTTATCAAGGCGATAGTCACAGGGCATCTGCATTGGGACTACGAGGGAATGCTGACGGAGTCGATCACGCAGTACGTTACCGGGAAAGAAACGATACGCTTGCTCGAAATATCATAAAGTAAATTGCATTTACCATTAAAAAGCCCGCAAAACGCGGGCTTTTTTAATGTGTTGGTTTAGCTTTGTTTTTAATGTTTTGCAAAAGCGGCGTGCCGGCTTATACGCAAATACTACTGTCGCCGAAATCGGCAGATTTGTGGCAAGCATTACAAGGGGATAGATAAACATCATGCTTCGGGTATGAACGTGTTAGAATGAAAGAACGGGAAATAGAACGTGCCGAACGTCAAAAACGGATAACGTATAATAATTCAAGCCGTTGCAATATACAACTCCCACAGCTCCAAACAAAAAATACCGCGAAGACCGGACACATCGGAATGAAGATTTTGTGTGTTATATTTATAATCGAAAAAACGAAAAAAGCGAAAGAAGGCAAGTAACCGTCGGGCTTATAAGCTAAATACAACGAAAAAAAGACACATTTTCATAAAAAAATTTCGAAAAAGACTTGAAAAGCCGAAGAATTTGTGCTATAATGCATCACATGTATTGAATTCGTGGCGATCGCCGGCTTTTGAAATGTGATTATGGCTGTATGCGTCGGCGCTGCTTGTGTTCATTTTTAAATTCAGATGTATTTTCCTTATAATATGTGTTATGGGCGTGTTTACGCCGCATCGGGTTGAAAATCCGATTTGATGAAATCTAAACAAAGTTGCGCGGGAAACTACAAGCTTTTTACATGATTTACGACACGAATGACTCCGACCGAATGAGGAATCGCTATGGCAAACCGTCCCCGGCGCCCCTACCGGCGCGCATATCTGAACGATTTTCAAAAAGACGCCATAGGCAACTATGTTTACACCGGCAAATTGTACGCCTTTTGCGGCGATAAAAAGCAGAAGCGGACGTATGTTTTGCGGACGCTCATCCTTTGGGGAATTGCGCTTGCCTCCACCGTCGTTCCGGAATTGTTTGAGCCTGTGGAAATGAGCAGAAGCGCATTTCTGCTCTTGCCGTGGCTTATGCAGCTCATTTTCATCGCGCTGACGGGATGGAGTCTGTTGCGCATGACGGTCCACGACGATGAACTTCGGGAATACGTTTATAAAGCCACCGTCGAAAAGCTGCCCCGTAGAAGCATGGCGTCGGCAATCACGTCGCTTTTGACGTTGCTTTTTGCCGTCGGGATTCTTTTGGTGAAGCAGATCGTTCCAGATTCTTTTGATACGTGGGTGCGTCTGATCGGTCCGCTTGTCTCTGCCGTCTCCTCCACTCTTTTGTTCTTTTCGGTAAAGGGCGGCAAATGGGAGGAAAAACATTAATATGTCAATTTCGTGGAAACACGAAAAAATAAATTAAGGAGTATCTTTAAAATGAAGAACACCATTAAACTCGTTACTAAACTTGTTGCTCTTCTTCTCGTTGCGGTGATGTGCCTTGGCATTTTCGCGTCCTGCGGCAAGAAAGAAGACACGACCCCGCTCGTTGTCGGGTATGCTCCCTTCAACGAAAAGTTCTCTCCGTTCTTCTCTGAAACGGCATATGACCAGGATGTTTATGCTATGACCCAGCTCGGTCTTCTTACATCCGACCGTACAGGCGCCGTAGTTGAGAAGGGAATCAACGGAACGACAATCGCTTACAACGGCACCGATTATACATACTACGGTCCGGCTGATCTTACGATCACCGAGAACGCAGACGGCACCGTTGACTACGATTTCACATTGCGCAAAGATATCGTCTTCTCAGACGGTCAGAAATTGACTATCGACGACGTTATCTTCACGATGTACGTTCTCTCCGACCCGGCATATGACGGCTCTTCCACATTTTTCGCTCTTCCGATCGAAGGTATGAAGGAATACAGAGCCGGAATGTCGGCAAAGTGGAATCTCATCCTTGACGACCTTGCTGCGGAAAGCACGGCAAACAAGGACAAGGGCTATTATACCGATGCGGACAAGACCGCATTCCTTACCGCGTGGAACAAAGCGGGCGTTTCGTTTGCTCAGTCGATCGTTGATTACTGCATGGCAAACTACGCATCTTACGGTGCTGTTGACGTAGCAACATCCGCAGAACTTTGGGGATTTGAAGTCGAAGACGGCGGGACAGCGGAAGATTTCTGGAATGCTCTCTTTGAAGCATACGGCTACAATACCAATGATACCAATGGCTTGAATTTTGAAAAAGCAGAGAGCGCCTTCACGGCTTACCTCTCCGGCAACCTCGACGACGAAATGCTGAAAGCCGTTCAGACAGGCACATCCGCTCCCAATATCTCCGGTATCAAGAAGACCGGCGATTACAGCATGACGATCAAGATGACAAAGGTTGACGCTACGGCTATATATCAGCTCGGTGTTTCCATCACTCCGATGCACTACTACGGCGACAAGTCGCTCTACAATTACAACGCTAACCAGTTCGGCTTCACAAAAGGCGACCTTTCCGGCGTGCGTTCAAAGACGACAAAGCCGCTCGGCGCAGGTCCGTACAAGTTCTTAAAATATGAAGACGGCGTAGTTTACTTCGAAGCTAACTCGAAATACTACCGCGGCACTCCCAAGACGAAATATATCAATTTCAAGCAGTGTATGACCGATGACGACAAACTCAACGGCGTGCTCCAAGGTACGATAGACATCACGGATCCTTCTTTCTCCAACGACACGATCAAAGCTATAGAAGAGGCAAACGGCGGCTCGCTCGACGGTTCCGTTGTAACGACCAACACGGTTGACAACCTCGGCTACGGCTACATCGGTATGTGCGCTACAGTTATGAATGTAGGCGGCAACCCCTCGTCCGACGCTTCCAAGAACCTCAGAAAAGCGTTCGCAACAGTTCTCTCGGTTTACAGAGAGCTTGCTATCGACTCGTACTACGGCGACAGAGCTTCTGTCATCAACTACCCGATCTCCAACACATCGTGGGCAGCTCCGCAGTCTACAGACGACGGTTACAAGGTTGCATTCTCCGTTGACGCTTCCGGCAAGGACATCTACACATCAGGTATGACTGCAGATGAAAAATATGCGGCTGCTCTCGCTGCATCGCTTACGTTCTTTGAGGCTGCAGGTTACACTGTAGAAGACGGAATAGTTACGGCAGCTCCCGAAGGCGCTAAGCTCGAATACGAAGCTTGGATCCCTGCAGACGGCAGCGGCGACCACCCGTCGTTCATGATCCTCACAGAAGCAAGCAAAGCTTTTGCTACAATAGGCATCACACTCAAGATCAAAGACCTTACAAACTCCAGCGAGCTTTGGGACGCTCTCGAAGCTAACCAAGTTGCTATGTGGTGTGCTGCTTGGGGCGCTTCTGTTGACCCGGATATGTATCAGATCTACTTCTCCGGCGACGGCACAAACGAAGAAGGCGGCTCCAACTATATGTACAAGATCGACGACGCTCAGCTTAACCAGCTGATCCTTGACGCTCGTGCTTCCACAGACCAGGCATACAGAAAGAGCATGTACAAGGCTTGCCTTGACATCGTTGTTGACTGGGCTGTTGAGATCCCCGTATATCAGCGTCAGAACGCTATCATCTTCAGCACGGAGAGAGTCGACCTCAACACGATAACTCCCGACATCACGACCTTCTACGGCTGGATGAGCGAGATCGAGAACACACAACTGAAGTAATCTATTGCTTTCAGTCATTCCTTGGCTTGCCGTAAGGTAATTCAATAGGGAAAATAATAATCCTGCTCCGTGTTTCGGCACGGAGCAGGACTTGCCATTTTTATTGACAAGTGAATTTTCTCATGAAATACCAACTCATGAAAATTGAGCCGGCGTCCCATGAGAAAATTCGGATCGGAGGAAAAAACTTGAGCACCCTTAAATTTATAGCTAAAAGGCTTCTCATATCGGTGATCATCCTGATTTTTGTGGCACTGATCATCTATGTTCTTATGCGCAGCTTGCCAACATCATATGTGGAGCAGATCGCCAGACAAAAATCCATGCAGCCGAACTCGAAGAGTTTTGAAGAATGGATGGAACAGCTGAACGCGACATACGGAATGGACAGAGGTATTATTGCCGGATTCTTCCATTGGGCGGGAAACGCCATAAAAGGAGATTTTGGCGACAGCTGGTTCTACACTGTGCCTGTTGTCGAGAAATTCCAAAGCACCGTTTGGCTCTCATTTGTGATGGGCGCCATTTCTATGGTGCTTGAACTGCTCATCGCCATCCCGCTCGGAATAATAGCCGCAAGAAAGCAGTATTCCAAAACAGACTACGCTATATCGGTCATCGCCTTGGCGGGTATTTCTTTGCCTACATTCTTCTTTGCGTCGCTGCTGAAACTGCTTTTCAGCGTCAAACTGAAATGGTTTGACCTATTCGGCCTTGTCGGGCGAAATTACGAACAGCTGGATGCTTTGGGCAAATTCTTCGATAAGGCGCACCACTTGGTGCTCCCCATCGTAACCCTGGTTGTCGTCAGCGTCGGCTCGCTTATGCGCTACACAAGAACAAATATGCTCGAAGTGTTGAATGCCGACTACATACGCACGGCAAGAGCGAAAGGACTTTCGGAAAAGAAGGTCATATATCGTCATGCGTTCCGCAATACGCTCATCCCGCTCGTCACTATCGTCGGCGGATCGCTGCCGGGACTGTTTTCGGGCGCTCTTATCACCGAAACGCTGTACTCTCTTCCCGGCATCGGATATACGTCATATAACGCCATGGTCGCGGGCGACATACCGTTTTCAATGTTCTATTTGACTTTCCTTGCGATTTTGACGCTTTTAGGCAACCTGATCGCAGATATATTGTACGCTGTGGTCGATCCGCGCGTGCGCATTTCCTGAGAAAGGAGGACTGAACGATGGCTGATAAAAACTATGAAAACCGTCCGCAAGAGGACGTTCTGAATGAAGAAAAATCAACCGAAAACGCAAGCGAGTCCTCCGAACAGGTGTATTCGCTGAACGACGACCGTCGCGTGAAAGTTCTCTCGCCCGGCGTGATGGTGGCGAAGCGCTTCTTCCGCAACCGCCTTGCGATGGTAGGACTTATTATCCTTATCATCATGTTCGCGTTCTCTTTTATAGGAGGGTTGATCTCCCCGTATGAAGAAGACCAGCTTTTCTACCGCACGGAGATACTAAAAAAAGAATATGCCAGCGCCATTGAAAATACGGAATTCCGCTATACGGCGGCGGAAGGACAGGCTTCCGCATTTACCGGAATTGTGCAGGCGCAGTTCACGCTGGCTCAGTCAAAGGGAAGCGATGAATTCGCTTACGGAGGCAAGTCCTATAAACTGTCAAAAGACGGTGACAATTTGTATTCGATCTATGACGGAGATGGAACACTTCTCGGCATAGCTTACAAGGATATATTCAGCGTCAGCAATGCGAATGAAACGCTCACTTTCGATATCCGCTACGAGGGACTTAAGGCGTACTCGAACGGCGAAGCTTCGTTTACGGTCGATGGTTTAACGTATGAGATCGCCGACGACGGACTTGTATTGCTGAACGGACAAGAGTACGGATACATCAGCCGCTATGTGGTGCAAGCGTTGATGAGCGACGTGTTCCTCACAAGAGAATTCAAGGACACGGTTATAGAGATCATCGAGAAAAACCGCACCACGGGCGAGGCTGTTCTTGAAGTCGAGGCTGAAGACGGAGTCAAGCAGGAATATTATTTTGTAAAAAACCCGAATACGGGCAAGTGGACAATCACTCAGGAAACCGAAAGCCGCGTCTACGATACTTATTCGGCTCCGAGCAGCGAACACTGGCTTGGAACTGACGGCTACGGCTTTGATATGCTTACCCGCTTGATGTACGGCGGCAGAGTGTCACTTATGATCGGATTCATCGTCGAAATCATTTCGACGGTGCTCGGCGTTATAATGGGCGGCATTTCGGGATATTTCGGCGGATGGGTAGATAATTTGATCATGAGAATCGTTGATGTGTTCTACTGCATCCCGTCAATGCCTATTATTATCATTTTGGGCGCCGCCATGGATAATATGGGCGTAGATCCGCAGATAAGAATGATTTACCTTATGCTGATACTCGGATTCTTGGGATGGCCGGGACTTGCACGACTCGTCAGAGGTCAGATACTCTCTCTCAGAGAGCAGGAATTCATGACCGCTACGGAAGCGTGCGGAATCAGCGTTCGCCGTCGCATTTTCAAACATTTGATCCCGAACGTTATTCCTCAGCTCATCGTGTCCTGCACGATGGGACTCGGCGGAACGATTCTTACCGAGGCGACGCTTTCATTCCTCGGACTCGGCGTCAGATTCCCGTTCGCGTCATGGGGCAACATCATAAATGACGTTAAAAACACCTTCGTATTGACAAACTACTGGTTTATTTGGATCCCCGCCGGTGTGCTTCTGTTGCTCACGGTGCTGGCTTTCAATATCCTTGGTGACGGTCTGCGTGATGCATTCGACCCGAAGATGAAGCGATAAGGAGGAAAACTAAATGGCAAAAACCAACAAATCGGAAGGGTATCTTTCCGCAAAAGAATCCCGACGTATTTCGCGGGAAAATCAGAAGATCACCGATGAATTTGAAAAACAGCACAAGCGTCGCAACGTGGCGGAGACCGAATATCTTGCCACGATGAATAATACGGATAACGTGCTTGAAATAGAGAATTTGCACACATATTTCTTCACGGACGTAGGAACTGTAAAGTCTGTAGACGGCATCTCTTTTGACGTTCCCGCCGGAAAAACCGTAGGCGTGGTCGGAGAATCCGGCTGTGGCAAGAGTGTAACGAGTCTTTCTATCATGCAGCTGCTGCAGCGTCCGCAGGGACAAATTGTGGAGGGGCAGATCCGGCTCAACCTCGGCGACAAGGCATACGACATTGCAAAAATGCCTTCGGAGAAGATGGAAGGTTTGCGCGGCAATCACATTGCCATGATCTTTCAGGAGCCTATGACAAGCCTGAATCCGGTATTCCGCATCGGATACCAGATAGACGAAGTCATCCAGCTCCACAACAAAGACATGGATAAAGAGCAGATCAAGGCACGCACAATTGAACTTTTGGAAATGGTGGGCATTGCCAACAGTCAGGGCGTTTACAAGATGTATCCCCACGAGCTGTCGGGCGGTATGCGTCAGCGCGTGGTCATCGCTATGGCTTTGGCATGCAATCCAAAGCTCATCATTGCCGACGA
This sequence comes from uncultured Clostridia bacterium, assembly GCA_905235755.1. Taxonomy (GTDB): domain Bacteria; phylum Bacillota; class Clostridia; order Oscillospirales; family CAG-272; genus RGIG6816. The sequence continues at coordinate 1,986 of CAJONA010000022.1, read as the reverse complement.
GCCCACTACCGCCTTGGATGTCACTATTCAGGCTCAGATTTTGGACCTTTTGCGGGATTTAAAAAACCGTATAAATTCATCCATAATGTTCATTACGCACGACTTGGGCGTCATTGCTGAAATGGCCGATTACGTTGTTGTCATGTATGCGGGAAAAGTGGTGGAAAAGGGAACTGCGGAGGAGATTTTTGCCCACCCAGCCCATCCTTACACTATCGGACTTATGGCATCAAAACCAATGGTGGGCAAGCGGGTTGATAAACTTTACTCTATTCCGGGCAAAGTGCCGAATCCCGTAAATATGCCAAACTACTGTTATTTCAAAGATCGCTGCGAAAATTGCATGAAACGTTGCAACTCGGATTATCCCGAGGAATTCAGCCTGTCTCCCACGCACAAGGTCAGTTGCTATCGTTTCTATGATGGAGAGGAGGGGAACGTATGAAAAAGGATAGGCAGAATGATTTTACGTCTGTGAAATACGACCCTCAATATATTTTGCAAGTCAATGACTTGAAAAAATATTTCCCGATCAAAGGCGGATTTTTCTCCCGCACCGTAGGGTATGTTAAGGCGGTGGATGGCGTAACCTTCAACATAAAAAGAGGATCTACAATGGGCCTTGTCGGTGAATCAGGCTGCGGCAAAACGACGGCAGGGCGCACAATTCTGCGCCTTTCCGGCGAAAAGACGGGAGGACAGGTGCTTTTCAACGGTCAGGAAGTGTACGATCTTAACCGTTCTCAAATGCGTGATATGCGCACTAAAATGCAGATCATCTTCCAGGATCCGTTTTCGTCGCTTTCTCCAAGACTTCCTGTCAGCGAGATCATCGGCGAAGCCGTCAGAGAACATAATATAGTTCCAAAGGAAGAATTTGACGATTATATCGACAAAGTGATGGACAACTGCGGCTTGCAGCCGTTCCACAAAGATCGTTATCCTCACGAATTTTCGGGCGGGCAGAGACAGAGAATATGCATTGCCCGCGCTCTTGCGCTTAATCCTGAATTTATCGTTTGCGACGAGCCTGTATCTGCGCTTGACGTTTCCATACAGGCGCAGATCATCAACCTGCTAAAAGATCTGCAGGAAAAATATCAGCTCACATATTTGTTTATTTCCCACGATCTTTCGGTCGTCGAACATATTTCGGATACGGTGGGCGTGATGTATCTCGGCAATCTTGTGGAATATGGGGACACTGACGACATCTTCAAAAATCCTCTGCACCCTTACACAAAGGCGCTGTTCTCGGCAATTCCCGTGCCGGATCCTACAATCAAGATGAAACGCATCGTGCTTGAAGGCTCAATTCCGTCTCCTGCAAATCCGCCGTCGGGGTGCAAGTTCCACACTCGTTGCGCATACTGCACAGAGCGGTGCAAAAACGAAGCGCCTGTGCAAAAAGAAGTCGAGCCCGGTCACTACGTGGTGTGCCATCTCTATGATGAGAAAGGAACTGCGGATGGGGAAGAAACCTAAAAAAACATTTGAGGATGACGGCAGAACTATCGCCGATATGAGCGGCGTCGAACGTCCGTCGCTCTTCGGATTCAGATCCTCCGGATCCGGATCAAAAAAGCCGGAAAACGGGGAAAACGGCTCGCATACAGAAGAGCAAACGCCTATGACAAAACAACAAAGCAAATCATACATCGGCGGCGCTCTTCTAGCTGGACTGCTAATCGCGGGAGTTTTCATTCTTGCAGGCGCCGTGGCGATAGCAGTTATGCTTGCCGTTTGGACTCATTGATTTTAAAACCGCAATCGCCGCAAAATGACGGCTGAAGTTGGGTAAATGAAATTTACGTTTTGAAAAAGCACGCCACAGCGTGCTTTTTCATTTTGGTTGCGGAGTAGCGAAGCGGCCGCACGGGAGTGAATGAAGTGCCGGTGGCACTTCAGAGCCGTGCGGTGTCCGAGCCCGCAGGCGAGAAGGATTTGAACCACATGGTCTTGCATTTTCACTGCGGTGAAAATGCT
>CAJONA010000021.1 GCA_905235755.1 uncultured Clostridia bacterium | reverse complement strand
GCTTTGACGGCGCCGCCGCGCTTATGGCGGCGAAAGAGCATATCACGACGATTCCGAGCGAGTTTGAAAACACAAGCGACGCGGCTTTGCGCGCCTTCGGTGCGCTGATCTCCTACGCCGAGCAGACGCAAAAGAACGATCTTTCAAATATCGGTCAGATAAATTATTACAAAAACGGCGAGTATCTTGAAATAGACGTCAACACGCGCCGCTCGCTCGAATTGTGCGAAACGATGCGCCGCGCCGAAAAGAAAGGCACGCTGCTTTGGGTACTCGACAAGACGAAAACGGCGGCGGGCGCGCGGATGCTCCGCAAATATATCGACTTCCCGCTTGTAAGCCCGAACGCGATAAACAAGCGTCTTGACGCCGTCGACGAGCTTTACAAAAATGTGTCGCTGCGCGGCGAGCTCGGCGACGAGCTGTCGGGAATTTACGACCTTGAACGGATCATCACAAGGATCGTTTACGGCACGGCGGGCGCGCGCGACATGCGCGCCATAGCGAGCACGGCGGAAAAACTGCCGCTCATCAAGGCGATGCTATCCACGTGCACGAGCGAAGAACTGAAATTCACTATGGACGAGATAGACACGCTCTCCGATATATATGATCTCATAAACGCCGCGATAGTCGAAGATCCGCCGTTTTCGATACGCGAGGGCGGCTTCATCAAAGAGGGATACAACTCCGACGTCGATTACCTGCGCTCGATAATGCAGAACAGCAAGGACTGGATAGAAAAGATCGAGGAGACGGAAAAGAGCGAGACAGGCATACGCACGCTGAAAATCGGCTACAACCGCGTTTTCGGGTATTATATCGAGGTGTCAAAGTCATTTATCGGTGATGTCCCCGAAAGATACATACGCAAGCAAACGCTCACAAACTGCGAAAGATACATAACGCAGGAACTCAAAGATATGGAGACGCAGGTGCTCGGCGCGTCGGACAAGCTCCAGTCGCTTGAATATCAGCTTTTCTGCGAGATCCGCGAAAAGATAGCGTCAAACGTGCATCGGATACAGAAAACGGCGTCGATGCTCGCAAAACTCGATGTTTACCGCTCGCTCGCCGAGGTCGCCTCGCAGAACAATTATGTCAGACCGGAGGTTACATACGGCGATGTGATAGACATCAAGGACGGCAGACATCCCGTCGTCGAACAATTCTCGCGCGACACGTTCTTCGTGCCGAACGACACGACGCTCGACGGAAAAAACAACCGTTTTATGCTCATAACCGGTCCGAATATGGCGGGGAAATCGACATATATGCGTCAGGTCGCGCTGATATGCGTCATGGCGCAGATGGGCTCGTTCGTTCCCGCGTCGGAAGCGCGTATCTCGGTCGTCGACAAGATATTCACGCGCGTCGGCGCGTCGGACGATCTTGCGATGGGGCAGTCGACGTTTATGCTTGAAATGAGCGAGGTCGCGTACATACTTTCAAACGCGACGAAAAACAGCCTCATCATCTACGATGAGATAGGTCGCGGCACGTCGACGTTCGACGGAATGAGCATAGCGCGCGCCGTCGCTGAATATACCGCGGGCAAAAAGATAGGTGCAAAGACGCTTTTTGCGACGCATTATCACGAACTCACCTCTCTTGAAGGCGAGATAGACGGAGTCGTCAATTACAACATCGCCGCTAAGAAAAAGGGCGACGCGATAACGTTTTTGCGCAAGATAATCCGCGGAGCGGCCGACGACAGCTACGGCATCGAGGTCGCAAAGCTCGCGGGCGTGCCGAATGAAGTCACGCGCCGCGCCAAAGATATACTGTCGTCTATCGAGAACGGAACGACGACGATGCGCGAGAGAAGTTCGACGCCCGAGATAGATGACGGCGTGCTGACCTTCGACAATTTCGACGAAAAAGAGGTCTGCCGAAAGCTGCGCGAGTGCGACATAAACACGCTCACCCCGCTTGAAGCGATAAATCTGATATTCGAACTGAAAAAAATATTAAACTGAGGAGTCGCAAATGGGCATAATCAATGTACTTGACATGAACGTCGCCAATCTCATCGCCGCGGGCGAAGTCGTTGAGCGGCCGTCCAGCGCCGTAAAGGAACTCATTGAAAACTCGGTCGACGCCGGAGCAAAAAAGATAACTGTCGAGATAAGAAACGGCGGTATTTCGATGTTCAGAGTCACGGACGACGGCTGCGGTATGACGAGTGAGGACGCGTTGCTTTCCGTCAAGCGCCACGCGACGAGCAAGATCAAGACTGCGAGCGATTTAAATCAAATTTTGACGCTCGGCTTCCGCGGCGAAGCGCTCGCGGCGATATCGTCCGTCACGAAATTCAGAATGCTGACAAAGCGGCGCGGGGACGCCGCAGGAACTGCGCTTTCGTGCGCGTACGGCAGCTTTCCGAAGGTAGAGGAAGCAGGCTGTCCCGACGGCACGACAGTAATATGCGAGGGGCTTTTCGCCACGACGCCCGCGCGGCTGAAATTTTTGAAATCCGACTCGTCCGAGGCGGGAGCGGTGCAGGGCGTAGTTGAACGCGCCGCCGTTTCGTGCCCAGACGTATCGTTTAAATTCATATCGGACGGCGTGATGAAATTCACGACTTCGGGCGACGGCGCGACGGAAAGCGCGATTTATTCCGTATACGGACGCGCGTTCGCGTCATCACTGATGAAAGTCGAGAGCGATAACGGCAATATCAAGGTCAGCGGGTACGTTTCGTCACCTGCGTTCACTCGCGGAAACCGCGGAATGCAGCTGTTTTTCGTCAACGGCCGCAGCGTCCGCTCTAAAATAATGACGGCGGCGCTCGAACAGGCGTATCAGACGTATATCCCGTCGGGCAAATTCCCGTCGTGCGTACTCAATTTGAACATACACACGGCGTATGTCGACGTCAACATTCATCCATCGAAGCTCGAAGTCAAATTCTCTGACGAGCGAAGCGTCTTTTCGGCGATATACTATTCCGTAAAGAGCGCGCTCGAAAACGGGATAGCGCGTCCGACGCTCGACGAGCACGCCGAAAAAATGCGCGCCGAAAGCGAAAAAGTCAAGATCACGGCGGCATTTGTGCCGATAAAAGAGCGCACGGACGAAAAGGACGAGCAGCTTAAAATAACCGAAGCGGCGTCGGAGCAAAAACCGACGGCGGCTGAAAAATACCGCGTTTCGCTTGATGATCTCGGCTTTGCCCCGACCGAGCAAAAGCCGTATAAATATCCCGATATATCAGTATCCGCCGATGACGGCGAGCGCGTCGCCGCCGTAAGAGCGGGAGACGCTTTCATGGCCGACGAGATGTCAAAGCCGGTGCGCGTCGAGATAAAAAATGATGTCGATACGGACGCAAAGATCCCGTTTAAAGAGGCGAAAGACATACCGGATTATCGCATCGCGGGCGAGATTTTTGAAACGTACATCATAATCGAGCTTGACGACAAAATAATCATTGTCGATAAGCACGCGGCGCACGAAAGGATAAACTTTGAGATACTTCGCTCGTCGATGAGATCGCTCACTCCGAACGTACAGCTTCTGATAGAGGCGGAGCGCGTCAGCCTTTCGCGCGAGGAAATCGAACTGTGCCGCTTATACAAGGAACAGATCGAGGGCGTCGGATTTGTCTTTGATACGGATGACGGCGGCGCGAAAATATCGGGCGTGCCGATAGGCTACGACGTGAGCAGCGGCTTGGAGTTGTTTGAAGAGATGATCGGTTCGCTTATGGACGAAGGTATACCGATAGAGATAAAAAAACTCTCGGTTTTTGAAAAGGCGCTGTATCAGACATCATGCAAAATGTCGATAAAAGCGGGACGTCATTACGGGGAGGAGCATATAAAGTGGATATGCGACAATCTTCTGCGCTATGACTGCATAAAATTCTGCCCGCACGGGCGACCTGTTGCATTTGAAATGACAAAACGCGAACTCGATTGCAGATTCGGAAGAATAAAATAAGGTGAAAAAATGTTTAAAGTAATTAAAATGGACGGCCGCGCGCGTCGCGGACACTTTGAAAGCGTACACGGCACGGCGGAAACGCCCGTGTTTATGAATGTAGGTACATCTGCCGCTATAAAGGGCGCCGTATCGACGACGGATCTGAGAGAAATAGGCTGTCAGATAGAACTGTCAAATACGTATCATCTGCACGTTCGCCCGGGTGACGACGTCATATATAAAATGGGCGGCATACGCAAATTTTTCAACTGGGATCGCCCTGTTTTGACCGACAGCGGCGGCTTTCAGGTATTTTCGCTCGCACAGCTCCGCAAGATAACGGAGGAGGGCGTGTCGTTTTCGTCGCACATCGACGGGAAACGCATATTTATGGGCCCCGAGGAAAGTATGCGAATACAATCTCACATAGCTTCGACGATAGCTATGGCGTTTGACGAGTGCGTCGAGAATCCGTCTCCGTACGACTATGTCAAGGCGTCGACAGCGCGCACGACGCGCTGGCTTGAACGCTGCATCGCCGAGATGAAGCGTCTGAATTCGCTCGACGAGACGATAAACAAAAATCAGCTCCTTTTCGGCATAAATCAAGGCGGAACGTACGACGATCTGCGCACAGAGCATATGAAAGTCATACGCGAAATGAACTGCGACGGCTACGCCATCGGCGGTCTCGCCGTCGGCGAGGAGACGGAAGTGATGTATCACATAATCGAGCAAGTCGAACCGTTTATGCCTGCGGATAAACCGAGATATCTCATGGGAGTCGGCACGCCGTGGAACATAATCGAGGGCGTATATCGCGGCATCGACTTCTTCGACTGCGTTATGCCGTCGAGAAATGCCCGCCACGGCTACATTTTCACATGGAACGGCACGATGAATATAAACAATCGAAAATACATCACCGACGACACGCCGATAGACGTTAACTGCGGTTGTCCCGCCTGCCGAAACTATTCCAGAGGATATATCCGACACTTGCTCAATGTCGATGAAATGCTCGGAATGAGGCTCGCCGTTTTGCACAATCTTTATTTTTACAACGAACTTATGGCTAAGATACGCGAGGCGATAGACGAGGACAGATACGAGGAATTTTATCAAAAATACCGTTTTTCGCTTCAGGAAAGAATATAAATTTAAAAAAATTTTGTTTTTTGTGAGAAAAAATGCCGTTTCAAACGACTAATATAATGAAATACAATTCAGAAAGGAATTATGTTATGAAGAAATTACTTGCGATCATTTTTGTTTTTGTGTTTTTGTTTGCGGCGATATCTTGCGAAGGGGAAGAGGAAGCTATACGCAAATTCGAGGAGATGAGCAACGAGGAACTCGGCGAGCTTTATAAAAGCATCGACAAGTACCCGGAGAATTTTATCGATGACGAGCTCAAAGACAAGTATACAGGTCTTTGCCATAGTTCGGCGTCGTCTCCCGAAGAAGCACTGGATCTTGCTGATCGTTCCGGCATAAATACGGAGACGCGCATAGACATCGAAACGGATTATTATTACGGTATATATACGAAATGGCCGTCTGCCAAGAGCGGAGAGTATGTCGAGGAATACACTGTTTGCTTTAAAAAAGATGCTTTTGACTACAGTGCAAACACATGGCACTTCGGCATAAGCGACAAGCCGGCGGTGATGGAGAAGATGATAAATTATTATTGCTATCGGGAAATGTATGACGGATACGGCGGTAAAATCATATATGCCGAGATGGAGGAAAACGACGAAGCGTTTATATATTCCGTATATTGGGGCTACGTTCGCGGCGGAGATCCCGAACATCAGGATGAGGTGACGATATTGAAAAGCACGTTCACGATAAACAAAGAAACGATGACGGTGGATGTCGGCAGCGTGGACGGAGATCTGTCCGTTACCGAATACGGCACGATATACCTTGACGGTGGCTCGTTAAATTAAATAATAACGCAAAAAAGCAAGGCGTCGCCTTGCTTTTTTTATTATCCCTCTAAATTTCTTCCGTAATGGAGCTGACGGTACTGCGGGCCGAAATTGTAGCGCGGCACCTCGTCAAATTCCATTTTGAACACCGTCACGCCGCAGTGCGTGTCGGGGCATTTTTCGGGAAGATCGCGCATGATGATGCGCTCGCGGTCGAGCTCGAATTTAACTTCCTCGCCTGTGGACATAATGGTTATGCGGCGCGGCGCTGTCTTGTATCCGCCAAGCGTCATCGTTCCGTTTTTCGGATAGGAGTAGTTCCAAACGTAAACCGTCTTTTCATCTTCCGAAACGGTCGTTTGCGAAACGTTGTTCGCGCCGTATTCGCCGCCTTTGATGGCATATTTCTTGCCGTAGGCAGCCTCACCGTTTTCCTTCATCCAAGCGCCTACGGCGTCGAGCGGCGCCTTTGCCTCCTCGGGCACCGATCCGTCGGGAGTCGGCCCGATGTTGAGCAGCAGATTTCCGCCTTCGGCAGAACAGCGGCGAAGCATTTTGAGTATCTGACCGGAGCTGTACGAATACTGCTTCGCCTGTTCGGAGTCGATATATCCCCACGATATGCCGTTGAAAGTCATGCACGCTTCCCAATAGTATTTCGAGTCCGAGCCGAGCGATTCCTCGGGCGTATGGAAGTCCTCCGGCATGCGCGAGCGGTTGTTGATGATAATGTGCGGCTGAAGCTGACGCAAACGGTAGTTGCGATTAACGGAGTTCCAGCTCTCCGAGCTTTCCATCGGCCACGCCACGTCGTACCACAGAATATCTATCTTGCCGTAATTCGAGAGCAGTTCTACGTTGAGTTCCTCGATGTAATCGGTGAAGCGGCGACGCGCGTCCTGATCGTACACGCAAGTTCCGCCGTCGGGGTGATGCCAATCCATCAGCGACGAATAAAGCCCGATTTTAAGATCGTATTTGCGGCACGCGTCGACAAATTCGCGCACGAGGTCGCGCCCGCACGCGTTCATCGAATTATATGGATTTACCTTTGAATCCCAAAGCGAAAATCCCTCGTGATGACGCGTCGTCATAACGGCGTATTTCGCGCCCATTCGCTTCGCCTGCGCGCACCATTCGTCGCAGCATCCTTCCTTCGGAGCGAATTTTTCGGCGAGCTTCGCATATTCTTCGGGCGGGTAATTTTCCTGCACCTGCGACCATTCTCCCGTGCCAAGCGTTGAAAACAGTCCGTAGTGGATGAACATTCCGAGCCGCGCTTCCTTAAACCAAGCCATGCGCTCCTCGCGCGTCGCGTTTGTCATTTCGTCATACTCTCGTCTTGAAATAAGCATATTTTTTCTCCTATTTTAAAAAGTATTTTTTAGTTTGTTCCATATCTTTTTCGATTTGTTCTTTGAGCTTTTCGAGATTATCGAATTTCTTTTCGGGGCGCAGGAATTTGTAAAAATCCACCTGCACCTTTTTGCCGTAGAGCCAGCCGTCAAAGTCGATGATGTGCGTTTCGCAGTTGACGGCGACGTGACCGTCGGTAACGGTCGGCCTGACGCCGACGTTTGACAGAGCGATGTGCGACACGCCGTCGACTTTGCATCTGCATGCGTAAACGCCGAATTTCGGAATCGCATAATAAGCGGGGAAGACCTGATTTATCGTCGGTATGCCGATCGTGCGGCCGATCTTGCGTCCCTCCGTTACGGGAAGGAAGATCGCAAAAGGATGACCGAGCATTTCGTTTGCGAACTCGATATCGCCTTTTTCTATTTTGTTGCGTATCTCCGTCGAGCTTATCACCGTGCCGCTTGAATTTTTGGGCGGCATGACGTGCACTTCCGCGCCGAGCGGAGAAAGCAGGTCGACGAGTGTTCCTGCCGAGCCGGACGCGCCTTTGCCGAAGCGGTAGTTGAAGCCGCAGACCGCCGAGCGCACTCTGCACGTATCATAAAGCGTCTTTTGCGCGAAGTCGCTCGCCGAAAGGCAAGAGATCGACTCAAAATCATCGAGGATAGCGATGTCTATACCGAACGAGCGGAACAGATCGAATTTCTGTTCGAGCGATGTGAGTATGCGCGCGTCTTGCCGTCCGCGGCACACGTCGGGGTGCGTGCGAAACGTCCAAACCGCGCTGTGCGTCGCACGGTCCGGCTTTTTTGCGGCGCACGAAAGTATCTCGGCATGACCGAGGTGAACTCCGTCGAAGTTGCCGAGTGCGGCGCACAGACGCATATCGTCCGTCAATGTTATTTCTTCATTTGTGCGAAGATTATAAACTGTCATATCTTTTCCTTATTTATTGTTTTGTCGTCATGTTTTATCATATTGACCGCAATTATCATTGCAAGCGGAAATACGGCGCATACGAGCAGACCGACTCGAAGCCCGATCTGATCGATCGTGATGCCGACCGAATCGGATATGGAAGCGAATGTCGCCGAACTTTGAACGGCGTCAGACACCTGCCCGGCTATCCACGGACCGAATGCGGCGCCGAGGTCGCCGCATATTGCGGCTATCGAGAATATCGACATACCTCCGAGTGGGAACAGCGACGATGTGAGCGACAGCGTCCCCGGCCACATCAGCGACACACAAAATCCGGTCATCGCGCATCCGAAAAGTCCTATAAGCGGCACCGGCACGAAAATCATTGTAAAATAGCATATTAACGCGCCCGTCGCGCAAAGTGACAGCGCCTTTTTATAGTTGAGCCTGTTGCCGCACAGTCCGAAAATTACACGCCCAGTCCCCATAAAAACGGCGAACAGACACGGCCCCAGCAGGTCGCCTATAGTCTTTGACACGCCGAGTCCCTTTTCGGCGAAAAGCGACGCCCATTGAGAAACGGACAGCTCCGTCGCGCCGCTGCAAAGCATGAGCAACATCAGGATAATAAAATTGCGCGATCCGAATAACGTTTTGAGCGGCGTGCGCTCGCTCGCTGTGACCATTTCGGGAAGCGGAGCAAACGCGAATAAAAATATATTTATCGTCGGTATCACCGCCCACGCGAGCGGTATATAGCTCCACGCGTCGTTGCCTATCGCCATGAGCACGAGAGACGAAACAAGCACCGTCAGCATCTGTCCCCAGCAGTAAAACGAGTGGAGCAGGCTCATCGACGCTTTGCTTGAACTATGCGGCATAGCGTCTATTATCGGGCTGATTATGACCTCAATAAATCCGGCGCCTATCGAACTGACGAGCGTCGACAGCATTATGCCTGTATATGCGTCCATGACTCTCGGCAGGACGGAAAGCCCTATCAGCCCGAGGGCCGCCATTATGTTTGCCGTCATCGTTATCGCGCGCAAACTGAATATGTCGCTCAGCTTTATCGACAGCGCGTCGATGATGAGCTGCGCTAAAAACATCATAAATATCAGGTTTGCGAGCGCCGAGTATGACACGTTGTAATCGTTTTGGAATATTATAAAGAATATCGGCGCGAGATTTACTATCACAGCCTGAACTATGTACCCTGTGAAGCAACTTATTTTCGTCAGCGAATAATTTTGTTCATTCATATAGAAAGCGATTATATGCTTAGAGCCGATAACCACTTAAACGGCCATCGGCTCTTTAACTAAATATTGACTTTGATTTATCAGCTGCCGAGCTTAGCGGAATTTATTTTTATACCGGGACCCATTGTCGAAGCGACAACGCAGCTCTTTATATACTGACCTTTTGCCGAAGCGGGTCTCGCTTTAATTACAGCGCCCATGAGAGCGTTGAAGTTGTCGGCGAGTTTTTCCGTTCCGAACGAAGCTTTTCCGATAGGGCAGTGAATGATGTTCGTCTTGTCGAGACGATATTCGATCTTACCTGCTTTAGCTTCCTGAACAGCTTTCGCAACGTCGTTTGTGACCGTTCCTGCCTTCGGGCTCGGCATGAGTCCCTTAGGACCGAGAACCTTACCGAGACGGCCTATAACGCCCATCATATCGGGGGAAGCGATAACAACGTCGAAGTCGAACCAGTTTTCTTTCTGGATCTTCGTTACGTATTCTTCTGCGCCTACGTAATCCGCGCCTGCCTCTTTAGCAGCTTCGGCCTTCGCGTCTTTGGCGAAAACGAGGACCTTTACGGATTTACCTGTTCCGTGCGGGAGAACGATAGCGCCGCGGACCTGTTGATCTGCGTGGCGGCTGTCGACGCCGAGACGGATGTGAAGCTCGACTGTTTCGTCGAATTTGGCTTTTGATGTTTTGCAAACGAGATCTATCGCTTCGTTTGCGTCGTAGAGTTTGGATTTGTCGATAAGCTTAGCGCTATCCTGATATTTTTTACCTTTAAACATTGTGCTTATCTCCTTTCTCAGTCTACTACCGTTACGCCCATGCTGCGCGCCGTGCCGGCGATCATGCTCATCGCCGTTTCAATGGAAGCCGCGTTGAGGTCGGGCATTTTAGTCTCCGCTATCTTGCGGATCTGTTCTTTTGTTATCGAAGCGACTTTGACCTTGTTAGGTGTGGCGCTTGCTGTCTCGATACCGCACGCTTTTTTGATAAGGACAGCTGCGGGAGGAGTCTTTGTTATGAATGAGAACGAACGGTCTGCAAATACCGTGATAACGACGGGAATGATGAGGCCGATGTCGTTCTTTGTGCGTTCGTTGAATTCTTTTGTGAACGCCGCGATGTTGACGCCGTGCTGACCGAGAGCCGGTCCTACAGGCGGCTGGGGAGTAGCTTTCCCGGCGGGAAGCTGAAGCTTAATAAATGCTATAACTTTTTTTGCCATTTTTATACCTCCGAATGTGGTTTATGCGGGAGAATTACAAATTTTTCTCCCTCCCACGACGCACTCAAACAGGCATTTGAGTACGCAACAAGAAATTATCTGAAATTATTCGCGCTCAATGTTAGAAGCATCGAGTTCGACCGGTGTGATACGTCCGAATACGGAAGCATTGACCGTAACTTTTTTGAAGTCCGCCGAAATTTCCTGCACTGTGCCGGAAAATCCCGACATCGGACCTCCGATTATCTTTACGCTGTCTCCGACGGAGAAAGAAAGTTCCGCGTGTCTTTCCTTTTCGACTCCGAGCGCTTCGACCTCACTGTCTGTGAGCGGAACGGGGCGCGAGCCGGGACCGACGAAACCGGTGACGCCGGTGATGTTTCTGACGACGTGCCACGTTGCATCCGTCATTATCATCTTGACAAGAACATAGCTCGGGAAGAGCTTGTGCTCGGAAGTCTTTGTGTCACCCGACGCGGTCGTTTCCTCAGACACTTCTATCGGGACTCTTACGTCCGAGATAAGATCGGAAATGCCGCGGTTTTCGATGATTTTTTCGAGATTGGTCTTTACTTTGTTTTCATAACCGGAATAAGTATGAACGACATACCATCTGGTTTCGGTGTTTTCATGGATCATGTTTTTTCACCCGTTAAATAGAGTTTACATGGGCCAAATGAGCTTGACTAATTCTCTGATGGCGTCTATTCCTTTTTGGAATCCGAGATCGAGAAGGGCAAGAAGGGCACTCGATACGATTATAGTAACGAGTACGACAGCCGAATTTCTTGCGAGCTGCTGCTTTGTCGGCCATACGAGCTTCTTGAATTCAGCGTTATAGTCTTTCCAGAATTTTTTGAATTTTTCTCTGAACTTCGGTGAAGCGAACCAGATCACAAAGAAGATTATAACGAGCCCGACGAGGACTGCAAGAACGATAACAAGGCCGCTGTTCTTTTCGAACCATGATTTCGAAGACGGTGTGGTGTCGTCTGTAGATCCTGTTGTCGGAGCGACGGTCGTTGTTGTTTCTGTCGTGGATTCTGTTGCCTCTGTGGCGGAGGTTTCCTCCGTCGAGGCGGTTTCTTCCGTTGCTGCCGTTTCTTCTGTGGAGACCGTCTCTTCAGTCGCTGCTGTTTCTGCCGTGTTGTCGGTCTCATCGGCGGCGAAAACGCCGACCGACAGAACGGAGATCAAAAGAACAGCCGCAACGAGTATCGCGAGTATTTTGTTTTTCATTTCGGTTCTCCTTACTTTGTTTCTTTGTGAAGAGTGTGCTTCTTACAGAACTTGCAATACTTGTTGAGTTCAAGTCTGTCGGGATCATTCTTCTTGTTTTTCTGTGTGTCGTAGTTTCTTTGTTTGCATTCGCTGCATGCGAGTGTGATTCTGACGCGCATTTTCGGCACCTCCTAATAATATTTGAAGCAAAAAGCTCCTGTTTGAAGTAGCAAACAGGAGCGATAACGCAAAAATGAGCATACATCGAGCTTTTTAGCACGTATGCGTATTCTTTTTGATAGCGGTCCTGCTTTCGTACCTCCCTCAAAACTGCGTGATGAAAAAACAGCGCACGCGCCGAGGTAAAATCATAATATCACAAAATATCGCGTTTGTCAAGGGAAAACGCGATATTTTCAGAAAATTCTTTTAAAAAATATGTGTTTTTTTTCGCTCCGCGTTTTTTTCGCGCAAAGCCGCGAAGGGTTCTTGCTCTTTTCTTTCGGGAGCGAAAGAAAAGGAGCACAAAAGAAAGCTCTTGCCGTTTTCTCTGCGTCGGCGATTCCGTGTCGCTTCCGGTGCGCAAGCGCATCCGGTTCG
>CAJONA010000020.1 GCA_905235755.1 uncultured Clostridia bacterium | reverse complement strand
CAGCAGCGACACAAAATCGCCGACGCAGAGAAAACGGCAAGAGCTTTCTTTTGTGCTTCTTTTCTTTCGCTCCCGAAAGAAAAGAGCAAGAATCCCCTCGCGCACGGCGCGAGAGAAAAGCGGCGCGGAAAAGATGGGTGCACGGGAAAATCCTGCGCGAGAAGGATGGGCGCACGCGGCGCGAGAGAAAAGCGGCGCGCGAGAAAGAACACGGCGCGAGAAAAACCGATTTTTCTTGCAGAAACAAGAAAAGCAGGCTCATTTGCCTGCTTTCTTGATGACTTCGTATGCACCGTCCGGGACGTATTTCTCAAACGGCTTGCCGTATTTTATCAGTTCGCGGACGAACGTCGAGCTGACGAAGGCGAGCTCGCTTGACGACACGAGAATGACCGTTTCCACATCGCCTATCTCTCTGTTTATCTGCGCCAGCGATATTTCGTAATCGGCGTCGACGCCGTTGCGTATGCCCTTGACTATCACTGCGTCGTGCGAGCGGGCAAAATCTGCGAGCGTCTTGTCGGACGCCGCCTCGACCGTCACGTTTTCAAGTTCCTTTGTCGCGGCGCGCATCGCTTCGACGCGCGTTTTCGCGTCGAACATCGTCTTTTTCTCGCCGTTCTCGAATACGCCGACGACGACGGTTTCAAATATCTCCGCCGCCCTTTTTATCATGTCGGCATGGCCGACGGTCACGGGATCGAAAGTTCCCGCTATGACAGCATTTTTAATCATTTTTTGCCCCCTTCGGCGTAAGATACGATATAAAGACTCTGCCGTATCTCGCGTCCTTTTTCAGCTCGTACCGTTCGCTTATGAGCGCGTTTGTCATGTCTATCCGCTTTTCGTCCTCGCAGATGACGACGCTCGTTTCTTTTAGCAGTCCCGCATCGTAAATTTCCGCCGCTACCTTCGGCAAAATGCCCATCGAATACGGCGGATCGAGGAAGACGTAGTCGAATTTATACTTGTTTTTCGCGCTTCTTATATATTGCTGCCAGTCGGTGCAAATGACGTTTGAAAGTTGGTACAGCTTCGTTTTTTGCAGATTTTGCGTGATGATGTTCGCCGCGTCGCGCGACGAGTCGACAAACGTCGCCTTTGCGGCGCCGCGGCTGAGCGCCTCGATGCCCATCTGTCCGCTTCCCGCGAACAGGTCGAGCATCGTCCGTCCTTCAAGCTCAAATTGAATTGATGAAAACACCGCCTCTTTTACGACTTCAAGCGTCGGGCGCGTTACGTCCTCGCCCTGCAGTGTGGCGAGTTTCTGCCCGCGCGCCGTTCCCGTGATCACTCTCATTTTATATCTCCTTTAAAATATTCCGTTATCTTTTGCGCGAGATTTGCGTCTATGCCGCGCACCTTTATCAGTTCTTCGGCGCTTGCCGTTTTTACGCCGCCGAGTCCGCCGAAATGCGAGAGCAGCGCTTTCGCTTTCGCCGGGCCGATGCCGTCTATCTTTTCAAGCGACGAGTGCCGCAAAGTCTTTCTCTTTTTCGCGCTCATGTGCGACACGGTGAAGCGGTGGACTTCCTCCTGAATGCCGTATATCAGCACGAACACCGACTGCTCGAGCGCTATCGATATTTCGCCCGTTTCGTCGACGAGCGCGCGCGTCTTGTGATGCTCGTCCTTGACCATGCCGAGCACCGCCACGCCTAAACCGTGTTCACGCAATACGTCGCTCACGACAGCGACGTGCGCTGCGCCGCCGTCTATCAAAAACAGGTCGGGGAGCGGCATTTCCGCCGAGTGCGCGATGCGCCGCTCTATCGCCTCGCGCATCGCTCCGTAATCGTCCTGGTAATCGGCGCGTATATTGTATATGCGGTAATCGCTCTTTTTCGGCTTTGCGTTCTCATATACGACCATGCCGGCGGTTATATGCTCGTCGCCGTAGTTTGAAATGTCGAACGCCTCTATCCTTTCGGGTACGACTTCGAGGTTCGCTATCGCCGCGAGGCGCGTCAGCGACTTGTCGCTGTTTTCGCTTTGAGATTGCTTTTCCTTAGCGCGCTGAACTGCGTTTTGAAGCGCCATGTCGCACAGTTTTTTCGCGTCGCCGCGCTTCGGCACGCGAACGCTCACTTTATAGCCGGCCTTTTCGGAAAGCCAGTCGGACAAAAGCGCAAGATCATCGTCGTCGATCCCCTCGGCGAACGTGATCTCGCGCGGGATGTATTCGCGGCTCATGTAAAGCCCGTAGACAAACGACGATATCGCCGACGAATCGGCTATCTCGCTCGTGCCGAAAAAGAACACCTCCGAATCTATCAGCTTGCCGCCGCGAACGTAGAATACGCACGCCGACGGAATTAGCTCGTCCGATTGCCACGCGATGACGTCGCGCTCGACAGACGGCGCTTCGACGACTTTTTGCTTTTCGCACAGCTTTTTCACGGCGATGATGCGGTCGCGGTAGCGCGCCGCCGCTTCATAGGCCATACGTTCCGCGGCGTCGTTCATCTTTTTCGTCAGGTCGGTCAATACGCCGTCGGTATCGCCGGAAAGGAACGACACCGCCTGCATGAACACTTCACGGTATTCGTCCGGCGAGACTTCCTCGCGGCAAGGCGCGACGCAGCCGATCTGACGGTAGATGCAATTTTTGACCTTGCCCCTGTCGCGCGGAAAGTGACGGCGGCAGGAGGGAAGGGAGAACGTTTTTTGCATGGCGGACAGTATCGAGTACGCCGTGTTCGTTCCGGTATACGGCCCGAAATATTTCGCTTTATCGCCTTCCCGCTTGCGCGTGACGGAAAACTCGGGATATTCCGCGTCCGTTGACGCTTTTATATACGGATACGATTTGTCGTCTTTCAGTTTTACGTTATATCGCGGGCGGTACAGCTTGATAAGACTGTTTTCGAGCGAAAGCGCCTCTATCTCGGTGTCGCAAAGAATGTAGTCGAAATCGGCGACAAAAAATGTCATGGCGTCGGTTTTCTGACTTTTAAAATCGTTCTCGTGAAAATATTGTGAAACGCGGTTTTTCAGCTTTTTGCTTTTGCCGACATAGATTATTTTGCCGTTTTTGTCGCGCATTATATATATTCCCGGTGAGAGCGGCAGTCCCGCCGCTTTTTCCCTTAAATATCCGGCATATTCGGGATTAACCATAAGTCCTCCGTTTCAGAGAAAAACGGCAGAATACGTTTTAACGCAATTCTGCCGAGTGATTTGTCAGTTTTCGCTTGTGAGGAAAGCTTCAAGTTCTCCGAGAGCCGCCGACTCGTCGGTGCCGTCGGCCGTAAGCGTCACCGTCATTCCCTTTGAAATGCCCAGCGAGCAGATGCCGAGGTAACTTTTTGCGTTCAGTCTGCGGTCTTCGTGAAGGATCCATATACGACAATCTGTATATTTTGTCGCTATGCCGACAAATTGCGAAATAGGTCTGTGGTTCAGCGACGCGGCGTTGCTTGTGTCAAAACTCTTTTTTATCGTAACATCTCTTGAAATCATCGAAGTTCAACTCCCATATTCAAAATACTTGTAAATTTGAAATTATTAAAACAATTATAACAGAGACGGTTAGCAAAATCAATAGTTTTTTTACAAAAACTGCGATTTTATGCAAAGATTTTATTCAATGTTATCCACGTCGAGCACCGTGAAAGAGAAAATATTTTTTTCCGTATATATTTCAACGTTCGTTCCGAGAGACAGCAGCTTCGTGCCGTCGAGGTAAAAACCGTCGTCTCCCCACTTTCCTTTGAGCACCGCCGTTACGACGACGGTCTTTTTGATCGGATCGTTTACCGACGTTATCTTTCCGTCGCCGTCAACCGCGTCTGTTTTTGCGGCGGATACGGCCGCGCTGACGATATATCCGACTTCATCGTCGGAGGACGCGAGATACAGCTTCATATTTTCCCCAAACGCCATGGCGTTCGTCTCCGATATGCCGTACACTTCAAACGTTACGAGCGCTTCCTCGCCGGTATTGTTCGCATTTGATGTGAAATATATTCTCAATCCTATTGCGGCAAGGCATATAAGCACGGCAAAAATTATTATGATATCTATAATATTGAGCTTTGCCTTCTTGTTCTGAGCTTTTCTGTCCATAAAAACACCTCCGTCAGTCTTTGACCGTTTCAAAGTCGGTGATAAAGCCCCTCGACGCGAACGACGCGTCCCTGAAATATATCTGCGAGCCGATGAGTATCCTGTATCCGTCGACGTATGCGATGCCGTTTTTGCCGAGCGTCGCCGTCGTCGAGACGGTGACGTACACGTCGTACATATCGGGATATTCGGAAACCTCAACCGTATATTCGCCGTTTTCGTCGGTCACAACGGCGTCGGTGTTGACATATTTCGACTTTTCGACCGAGACGGCGGTCACCGTTCCGATTTCATTGCCCGTGCTCGAATTGACGGCGCTGTCGCCGATCTTGACGCGCGACGCGAACTCCTCTCTGACAAGTGAGAATTTCAGCGTATAAGTTATTTTGACGTCGTCGGTCTGTCCGACGCTTCCGCTTTGCAGAAGGATTATCCACACTATTGCCGCGATGACCGCAAGCACCGCGATGATTATGATGACGTCTATCAGATTGAAGTGCGTCTTGCGCGATTCGCTTGAATTTTTGTTCATATATTCACCTCTCGCTTGATTATTCAATATTCCGACGGCACCTCGTCGGAGCTGTTATGCGCAGCCGAGATGTGCGCGAAAAGAAGCCCGATCAAGAGCCAGAACATAAGACATATTTTGTAGTTGTAAAATACATGGTCGGTAAAGCCTTGTATCAAAAGCGCCGTGACGGCGCACATTATGCCGAGCGCGATATATCTGTTTTTGCTCAAATGCGACGTTTTTACAAACGAAAATCCGCTTTGTATAAACATAAATACTATCGCAAGGAAGATCAAAAGCGAGAATATTCCCGTTTCGGTTATGATCTGCAGGTAAAGGCTGTGCGAATGCGGAACGTTCGTAAGTCCGGGCAGCGCGTAATACGGGAACACCGATGTAAAGGCGCCTTCGCCGACGCCGATGCCGTAAAAGAAATGATCGTCGATCAATTTCACGGTGCTCTTCCAGATGTTGATGCGGTACGCCGTCGACGAATCGGAGAAATTGCCGACGCTGAGCAGACGTGACGTTATGTTGGAGTCGATGCAGATAAACGCCGCCGCCCCTGCGGGAAGCGAGATGACAGCCGTTGTGAGCCAGTTTTTGCTTGCAATAAAGAGAGCCGATATTCCCGCGATGATAATTCCGAGCCACGCGCCGCGCGACCATGTCAAAACGAGACAGACGAGATCGAGCGCCGCCGAGATCATAAGCGCGAAGCGCATACGCTTCGACTGCGACGCCGCCGCGAGCGCGACGGTCACGGGCGCCGCCATTATGAGAAATTCCGCGAGCATGTTCGGGTTTGTGAACGAGGACGTGACGCGCCCCGATATGTTGCCGAACAGCGAAACGTCAAGCGTTGCGTTTGACGGCGAGCCGATGAAATATTCGAGTATGCCCCAAAGCGATACGATCGTCGCCGAGAGCGCGACCGCATAGATCGCGCGTGAGACGTATTTTTGCGAGCCGAACATCCATTTCACGAGGAAATATCCCATCATGAAGCAGATGTAAACGAGCGCACGCGGCAAACTGCCGTCGCCGAGCGAGAAAAATCCTCCGGAAAGGAGCAGCAGCATGAACATTATCACCGGTATATCGATGCCGGTGAATTTCGGCACGCGTCTGCCGCACAAAAATTTTATAGCGTACGAAACGAACGTCAGCGCGATGATAACGACAATATAGGTCGTTTTTATGAACGGGAGCGCGACGATGACAGTCAGCAGGCCCGCCTCAGGCAGCGCGAGAATGAGATGGACGAAGATCACGAGCGCCGCGGCGAGCAAAACGTAGTGCGGATGCACGAAAAACGACGTCAGGCCGAGCACTGTGCCGATTATGAAGGGGATGCCTACGTACTGCTCAACGGGAGCTTCGGCATACTTGTCGATCGATTCCGTGCGGAAGCCGAGCATGTCCGCAAAGACCGTTCGTATTATTTTACTTGTCGACAGCGTGTCCGCCATGCTCCTTTTCGAAGCGAAAAGGAAGAGCGAGAACACTATCGCGCAAAGACTGACAAAAAGGTCGACGCGCGGAGCGGTATATAAAGTGAGAGCAAAATATTTTATCGCATAAATGATGGTCGCGTAAAAACCGAACGAGAACAACAATACGCCGTAAGATGTGAGCGATATGCACATCAGCTTCGCCCGCGCTCGCTTTGCTATATTCAGCAGAGCGCTTTGTTCTATCCGTTTTGCAAACGCATATTTTATCTTCTTTGAGCGCTCGACGCTTTTTTCGCCGTCGTGTGACAGCTTTTTTGAAAGGGAAGAGTCAAATTTGCTTTCCGTCTTATCGCGCGACGCGAGTATGTTCCCGAATACGCTGACCGCAACGGCATTATAAATTTTCGCCGCAAACTTCGAGAGGGCTCTCACTATGACGCTGTTTTTGATCGCCTTCAAAAAAACGCTGCTTTTTTCATCTTCCGTATCGGCGCGGCGATTTTTTATCATTTCATTCCCTCCCTTGCGATAATTATGCAATATTTATTTTAACACAAATTATTCATAAAAACAATACTATTTAAATATTTTGGCAATATTTTGGCAAAAAAAGACGGCAAAAATCACTCGAGGCCGTCTTTTTTATTGTCATTATCTTCTATGAGCTCGGGTTTTACCGCAAGCGTTTTTTTTACGGACTGCTCGTGACGCCACTTTTCGATGTTGGCGTGATGGCCGCTGAGGAGTACGTCGGGGACTGTCCTGCCGTTGAAATCATACGGGCGGGTATATTGCGGATATTCGAGAAGTCCGTCCGAAAAGCTCTCTTTCTCGAAACATTCGCTGTCTGAGAGCACGCCGTCGCAGAGACGTCCCACGGCGTCGCAAAGTATGCATGCCGGTATCTCGCCGCCCGTCAGGATGAAATCGCCTATCGAGATCTCCTCGTCGACGATCTCCTCGATGATGCGTTCGTCCACTCCTTCGTAATGCCCGCACAAAATGACGATATTGTCGTAATTTTCGGCGAGCCGTCTTGCCGTTTCCTGATTTAGCACCTTGCCTTGCGGCGACATATACACGACGCGGCGCCGCTTTGACTCGTTTTTTGCGGGGTCTGTTATCGCCTTGAAACAATCGTATATCGGCACGGCGCTCATAAGCATCCCTTTGCCGCCGCCGTACGGCGTGTCGTCGACGCGGCGGTGCTTGTCCGTCGAGTAGTCGCGTATGTTGTGAGCGTGTATTTCAAGCGCGCCCGATCGCTGCGCCCTGCCTATTATGCTCTCGCCGAGGACTGTGTTAACGAGATCGGGAAAGAGCGTCATTATATCAAACCTCATCTTCGTCATCTCCGTCGAAAAATCCTTTTATCGGCGTGATGAATACGCCTTTTTCTTCGTCGATCTCTTTTACGTATTCGGGCACGTTCGGCATGAGAACCGTGTCGCCCGCCGCCGTTTTAATATAGTAGATCTCCTGTAAAGCGGGGCGCTGCACGTCGACGAGCGTGCCGTACACCTTGCCGCTGTCGGCGTCGATGACGTCAAGACCGATCATGTCGCAGATAAAGTGCGCGCCGTCTTTTTTCTTGACGTCGTTTCTTTTCGCCGACGCTACCTTGCCTTTGAATTTCATCGCGGCGTCGAGGTCGTCAACGCCTTGAAATTTTGCGAGCACAAATCTTCCGCCGCCCGCGACGCGTGCGCGCTCGACCTTGTACTCCTCGCCGCCTATGTACAGCGACGGTATCTTTTTAAGTATTTCGGGCGAGTCGCACCGGCTTTCGAGCTTCAGCTCGCCGGCAACGCCGTGCGTGTTCAGTATCTTTGCCACTTCGAGAAAATTGCTTTTTTCCATAAAAGGTCCCATGCTCCTTTGACAAACAAAATGCCTCGAAAAGACATACTTCTCGAGGCATAAATGTCATGATCAGCTTTTGAATTTGCGCTTTCTTGCCGCTTCTGATTTTTTCTTGCGTTTTACACTCGGTTTTTCGTAGTGCTCTCTCTTTTTGACTTCGGCAATAACACCGGAGCGCGCGCACTGACGTTTGAATCTGCGAAGCGCACTGTCAAGAGACTCATTTTCTTTTACTCTTACTTCAGCCATCGATAATCCCTCCCTTCGCCTTTGAAAAGTGCAAAGAGAATATAAAAATATTCCGATGTTCATTATACACACAGCTTTGCGATATGTCAATACATTTTCCGAAATAATTTCCGAACTTTTTCATATTTTTCCTTTTTGATGTCAAAAAACGCTGTGCGGCATAACATTATTATAGACTTAAGTCGGCATTTTATTACAAAAAGGAGACGTCATGACTGATAATTGTTTTTTTGCTGCCTCAAACGGAGGAAGCGGATTTTGCAGTATGTTTTGCGAGGTATTTGATCCGAAAAAATTCGACACCGTATACATAATCAAGGGCGGGCCCGGCACGGGCAAATCGACGTTTATGAAAAAACTTGGAGAGGAGGCGGAGCGCCGCGGATACTCGCCGTCATATTATTTTTGCTCGTCGGATACAAAGTCGCTCGACGGCGTTGCGATAAAAGAACTCGGCGTGTGCGTGCTCGACGGAACGGCGCCGCACGTCACGGAGGCGAAATATCCGGGCGCATGCGAGGTCATACTGAACTTCGGTGAAGCGTTTGACGTCGGCTCTCTGCGCGCGCACAGAGAGGAGATCGAGCTTCTCGCGTCGCAAAACGGCGAGAGGTATATCAGGGCATACGCTTGCCTTCGCGCGGCGCGCGAATATATGTCGGAGGAGCGGCGCGTCGCAAAGAAGGCATATCTCGGCTCGAAGGCCGCGGCGTTTATACGGCGCACGTTCGACGGAATGAAACTCGGCAAGACGGAAAAAACGGGCATCTGCACCGTTTGCGGCAAAGGCATTTTGCGCATGCCCGTGTATTTTTCAGCCGCGCGACGCGTGCTGACCGTAGAGGAATATCACGGCATAGGATATCTTTTAATGTCAGATATAGCGGAATACGCGCGCACGGCGGGAATACGCGCCGCCGTCAGCTGCGATCCCGTGTGCCCGGATTTTGCCGAGGGCGTGTATTTTGAAGACGACGGCGTTTATGTCACCGTCGGAAGAGATGACGATGTCGCCTCGGAGAAAACAAAGCGGATAAATACGGCGCGCTTTGCCGACGCCGACGTTATACGAAGCGAGCGCGCGTATCTGAGAAGCACGCATAAGCTCGCGCTCGCTTCTCTCGACTGCGCCGTCGCCGAGATGAAAAACGCGTGCGAGATACACGACAGACTTGAGGAGTTTTACATCGCGCACACCGATTTTTCCGTCGTCGACGGCATATATGATAAAGTAAAAAAGGACATATTTGAAAAATAAATGTAAAAAATATTAAAAATGATTGAAAAGCCCGCGCTTGTGTGGTATAATCAATAATGATATATAAGGTTCATTATTAAATTACGACATGTAAGGATTTTAAAAATGAAGAAAAACAAGAAAAAAACCGGTAAAACGAAAAAGATCGTCATTATCACGTGTATCGCGCTCGTCGTTATTATAGCGGTCGGAGCGATAGTGTGGATGTCGCGTGAAAAAGAAAACGGCATTTATACATGGTTCGGCACGAAGATGAAAGCCGATGAGATCCTGCACATGACGTACGACGACGGAACGCAGACGTACGAATATGACATTCCGTTCTCCGAATATCGCGGCGTGTATTTGTATTATGAGAATATACTTTCGGATTATAATTTCTTGCAGAACAACCAAACCGGCGAGATAACGATGACTACCGATTCCGATAAGAACAATGTCTTGAAAGAAGTCACGCAAGATAATCTCGTCGAGTATTGTTCTCTCAAATTTTGGGCGCAAAAGCTCGGCGTCGATATAACGGATGAAGACAGAGCCAACTATCAAAAACAGTATGAAAATCAGATAGCGTCGTATATAGAAGCGATACCGGAGGGTGCAAAATACTCCGGAACGAAGGAAAAGTACGCCGTATCGCTGTACGAGGACGCTCTCAAATCGCTCGGAATGACAACGGATTACGTCGAATACTCTTATTACAAGTCGCTGCTGAATGCGCGCGTAAAAGCCGCTGTCAGCACGAGCCTTTACGACGTCATCAACGACGGATATTTTGCCTATAATCAAGTGTATGTAACGTTCACGATGGGAGACAGCGCGTCGGAGCGCAGAGCTGCCGAGAACATAGCCGCCGCGCTTGAAGAACTCGCCGCGGGCGAGGATTTCGGCACGGTCTCGGCAAAATACAGTACGACCGGCGCCGGCGGGATCACGTATTTCGATTCGTATTCGCGCATCGTCGGCTCGGCTGCGCGCAATACTCTCGGTTCCACGATAACCGATATGGTAAAATCCCTCGGATTCGGCGAGTACAGCGGTGTTATGAGCGGCGAAGACGACGAAACGCTCGGCTATTATATGATAGTCTGCCGCGAGGAGATAACGACCGATTTCGTTTGCGGAGACGACTATTTCGCGTCGCTGATGTACAGATATCCGTATTTCGGCGCGTCGTCCAACTCCACGATATATGATATATACCTCAACGAGCTTGAAGCGTACGAGCAGAACATCAGCATCGCGCCCGTCGACGAAAAAGTCTACAACAGAATAGCGATAAACACGCTTTATTGAATAAAAACGAAAATATCCTCCGCGCATGCGGAGGATATTTAAAAGGAGAAAGAAAATGAAGATATCACTTGTAATTCCGATGTACAACGAGCATTCGATAATCGATGAGGCTATCGAAACATTTTACACGTTTATGAAGGAAACGTATGAGGATTTTGAACTCATATTCGTATCCGACGGCTCGACGGACGGATGCGACAATGCAGTCACCCTTGCGTCGAAAAAAGACGCAAGGATAAAGCTCTGCTCGTATATGCCGAACCGCGGGAAAGGCTATGCGGTAAAGACGGGCATGCTCGAATCGACGGGCGACATCGTCATTTTTACCGACTGCGACAACGCATACGGCACGGACGCGGTCAAGAGAATGGCGGATATGCTCGAAGAAGGGAAGTATGACATTGTCGTAGGCTCGCGCAATCTTTCATCCGACGGCTATGAGGGATATACTTTTATACGCAAGCTGGCGTCAAAGACGTATATAAAGACGATATCGATAGCCGCGGGATTCAACCTCTCCGACGCGCAGTGCGGCATCAAAGGCTTTACGTCAGCCGCGGCGAAGCGCGTGTTTAATAACACCGAAGTCGAGCGCTGGGCGTTCGACCTCGAAGCGATCATGATAGCGAACAAGCTCGGATACAATATAGGCGAGATGCCCGTCAAGATAATCAACCACCGCGAGTCGAAGATACACGTGTTCAGCGACTCGTTTAAAATGCTCTCCGACGTGCGCAAGATCAAAAAGCGCGTCGACAAAGCCGAACTCAAATGAAAAAACGCCGCACCTGCGGCGTTTTTATCATATTCAGCCTTTCAGCTTGAACTGCATTATTACGGGGTTGTGGTCGGAGTGAGCGAACGCCTCGTCGATGACTTCCGCCGTCACGACGTCGATGTTGCCCGACACAAGAAAGCCGTCTATCGTTAAGACGAAGTTTGTGTCGTCGTACGGTCTGTCGGCATTGCGGCACGACGGCGCGTTCGAGCACGCAACGAGCGTCAGCCAGTCGGGGATCACGCCGTCGGGAATGGGCTGCGCCCAAGTTAAGTCCTCTCCCGATACGCCGAACACCTCGGATGAGTTGCCGAGCAGATCCTTGTTGAAGTCGCCGCCGCATATTATGTAATTGCCCTTTGAATATTCAGCCTGCATATCTTCGACAAGCATTTGGAGCTGTTCCGTCGCTATCGTTCCGTCCGTCGTATATGCGGAAAGGTGCATGTTATAAACGCAAAGCGTCTTTCCGTCGGATACGGGCAGATATGACACGCTGTAACATCTGTCGAGGTCGAGGAGCTTCGTAAATCCCGATTCGACGGGCAGCGAGCGGCGCGTCGCGTTTAAGATATTGAATTTCGTCTCCGTCATTATGCCCGATCTGCTCTTGCCGTGCGGCGAGAGTATCGGATAGAACAGATACGACGAGTCGTAATTCTGAGCGAACACAGACGCGTATCCCGGAAGATAGTCGTATACTATCTCTCTTTCGTCGATCCCGTACGAGCGCGTCGAGCCGATGTCGACTTCCTGAATGATGGCTATGTCGGGATTTTTCGCTTTGACGACTTTCATCATTTCGGACACGTTTTCATCGACGGCTTCCGCCGAGAACGCGCGGGAATATTTACCGCCGTCCATGAAGAACGAATAGTCGTCGCTGTACGCGCCAAAGCCGATATTCCACGTCATTATCGAATATTCCGTATCGGTCTGAACTGTCTTTTGGCTGTTGTTGTCCACTGCGAGCGCGAGATTATCCTCGATCCTGTAATATGCTATGAATACGTACGCAACGTATCCGACGACTATCAGAACGAGCAGCAAGACGACCGACAGCAGAGAAATTAAAACAGAGTTCTTTTTTGTTTTTTTCATGATATATTCTCTCGTATTTTATTGGTTGATTGCTTTTATGATAGCATATTAAAAGGAAATAATCAACACAAAAATAAAAATATCAATAAATATGACGTTGATGTTGACAAACACAGCTTTTAAAAGTATATTTTCGGAATTATTATTCGATTTTGTTTTTATAGGCTTTTCTTTTGATTCACTTATAACATTTTTTTCCTGATTATTTTTATCATTATTAATTTCTTTATCTTTATTTTTATTATTTTCTTTAAATATATCTTTTGTTTTGATATTATCAATCGATTTAAATTTTTCTTTGTTTAATGTATTTGTTTTTCTCTTTCTTTTCTTTTTTAATGTTTCAATATTTGAATATTTTTTTTTTGTAATATTTGATTCTTCTAAATCCATACTATCTTCACTATCATTTTTATCCATTGTATCTTCATTTTTTTTATCTCCTTTTTTAATCTCTTTTTCTTCTTTCTTTTCTTCAGTATCATCTTTTTTATTTTCATCAGTTAAAAGTTTAGATATAAGCTCTTTATATAAACGTTTATAATAAATTATAATACTAATTAAGACTATTATTATAGTATATAAATACCAATTATTCTTTATTTTATTCTTAATTGCATCAAATGTAGAATTGTTTTTATTTTTATCTTCATAATTATTATTTATATTCTTACACTCATTTGGTGAATCATTAGACAATCTTAATATTCCAATATTATGCTCTAAATTTTCGAGAATTTGTATTTGATTATCATCAAGATAATCCAATTTTTTAAGATTATTATAGTCACTTAAATGTTTCATTTCCCCACCAATATGTGAATCACTTCTATCATAGATTTTAATAGGGGGTAAATCTTCGTTAAAATAACTGTGTGCAGTAATAATATTATCTCTATTAATGCCATTATTATCATCTATATTATTAATCTTATATTCATTTATTATTTCATTCAAATTCGGTGGTAAAACTTTAGCATTATCAGGAAGGATATCATTTCCTTTTTGTATAATAATATCACTATAACTTGCTTTCCAAAATTTATGTTCTTCTCCAAGTCCTAAACAATTTAATATATAATCGACTCTTATCACAGTAATTGTTTTTCTATTTTTTGATATATAATATCCTTTCTTATATGAAAAATTGTTTTCATTGTCAATTTTTTGAATAATTTTTCCTGTGTCAATGTCTATTATATATAAAGTCGCCTTACTTTTTCCTATAAATGTAAAATCATTTACAGGTGTATAATGTTTTTTAGCCAAATCTTTTATGAAAATATTCAAAGAAATAAATTTATCATTTTTATCGTTATAAGCGTATATTTGTTCGTTTATTTCGAATAAGGTTAAACTTTGGCCTATTTTCCTTGAGATCAATAATGACGACATTAATTCATGCTCTAAAAACACTTTCCACATTTCTTTTTTGTCTTTGTTCAAAGAGTGTAAATATCTATCTTTTATCGAAATTAAAAAAATATCACCTTTTTCCTTTATGAAAATTGGTTCTATTATTTCTTGGATTTTCAAAAGAGATGTATCTTTATTTGATGAAGAAGGAATGATCGGAGTGGTTGTCGTAACTGGAAATAATAATAAAAATAGAAGTAATATTATTATACTGGGAAATTTTAATCTTAATGAGGGATTGAATGAAAAATTTAGATGGTCTAATAATAGC
>CAJONA010000019.1 GCA_905235755.1 uncultured Clostridia bacterium | reverse complement strand
TCGAGCGACACCTTGCGAAGTCCGAAATAACTCTTTACTTTGTCATCTCCGAACGATATTTCAAGGTCGTAAAGCCGTCCCGCGCCAAGCTCCCAAAGGTGCGCTTCCGAAAGGTCGATTTTGAGTGACGCGCAAAAGTCGGCGCACAAAATCTCCGCCGCGCCGACAACGGCGCCCTCGTATTTAGCCACTGCCGAGAGCTTACCTTTTCCGCAAAGCTCAAACGCCAACGTCACCGAGCAGTCGTCAACGTCAGGGTATATCTTCATTTCTTTTATGTATTCGACAGGCGTAAATTCGAGCCATACCGTCTGCCATATACCAGTCGTGCGCGTGTAATTGCATCCGCGCGAGAAATATCCCGTGCTCTGCTTGCCGGACGGTTGAAGCAAACTCGCCGTGTCGTCTGTCGCGCGTATGTCGACGGTATTTAAACCGACGGAAACGTATTTCGTTATGTCAAAAGCAAACGGCGCATATCCTCCGACGTGACTGCCGACGAGTTGTTTGTTTATCCACACCGTGCTTTCAAAATCGCACGCGCCGACGTGCAGAAAAACTCTCTTGTTTTCGAGGTTTTCTTTGCCGAGAGTAAACGTGCGTCTGTAAAACACGGAATACATAAAGTCGGTGTTGCCGATACCCGACAGCTTGCTTTCGGGGCAAAACGGAACGGTTATTTTCGATGTTAGCGGTCTTTGGAGTATTCCGCGTTCGACGCCGCTCTTTGAATTGTCGATCTCAAAGTCCCACTCGCCGTTGAGATTTGTCCAGTCCGTTCTTTCAAATTGAGGATTTGGGTATTCAGGTCTCGGTATGTTCATAAATATATCCGCCTTCCTTTTATATTATATTGGAAAAACTTTATCGCAAACACTGTCCAGCTCGCCCAGATCCCAAAGCAGCCGCGACGCGATGTATTTGTCTCTTACGTCCTTTGTCATAAGGAACGCCATGCGTTCTTCCTCTTTCGTGAGGCCGATATCCTCGACAGTTCTCGGCGCACCCGTCTTTTCAAAGAGCGCTTCCAGCTCGCATAGCGACGGCAGACCGTTTATTATGTCGAGTATCTCGTCCCAGTGTGCGATTATGTTTTCAAGGCGCGCGGCGTGCGCCGCCTTGTCGTATTTCTTTTCCTTTTCCTCGTTTTTTATCATCTGCTCGGCGCCGCGCCCGAGGTTTTTTCTTAAAAACGCCTTCCAATTTTCGTAATCGAAGCTTTCGACGTATTTTTTCGCTTTTTCTCTGTCGGGCGTGATCTTTTTTATCTCGTCATATATCTTTATCGCGTCTATCGTCGCTATGCCGCACTGCACGCCGTGCAGATCGGCAGGGCGGCCGAACTCTATCATTCTCATATCCCACACGTGAGAGAAATAATGCTCCATTCCCGACACGGGGCGCGATATGCCCGCGTAATTCGCAGCCACGCCCGAGAGGACCATACCCTCCATGACGGCTCGGCAGACCTCCTTGTCGTGAGATTTCACGCCGTCGGCGTTTTCGACGCATTTAAACAGCGCGTCGTTTATTATCGCGGCGATGTCGGCGCAGTAGTATTCGCCGTTTATGATGTTTGAGATGCGCCATTCGGCGATGGATATGTATTTCGCTATCATGTCGCCTATGCCCGACTGAAGCATTTCAAGCGGTGCGTGAGAGAGAACGTCGAGGTCGCCCACGACGACGTCGGGGCAGTGCGAGTTCACGCTGACTTTCAAATTGTCGCGTATGACGCTCGACGTGCCGGAAGCGTATCCGTCCATCGACGGCGCCGTGCCGACGATGACATACGGCGCGTGCGCGATATCGGCGATTATCTTGCCTATGTCGTTCAGAACTCCCGAACCTACGCCGAGAATTATATCACAGCTCGAATCATAGTGAAGCATGACGGAGCCGACAGCTTTTTCATCGGGTTCGGGGTGTCCTTCGGAAAAAGTGAAGAGAGCGTACTCCATCCCCGCGCCTTTGATTATATCCAAGACGCGCTCGCCCGCCGCGCGGTATGTGTTCGGATCGCAGATGACGAACGGCTTCGTGCCGCCGAGCTCCGCCAGTATTTGCGGCACTTTTTCAAGCGCGCCGTCTCCGATGACTGCTTTTTTTATCTTTGGCTCGTGCGTCTTGCCGCATTTGCACAAAAACGCTCCGCGGTCGATATATTCTTCAATTGTATGCGCCATTTTGTGTTCCTTTCCGATACGGTCGTTTTCCGTTTTGCAGTATGTCATAAATATATGCGATATTAAATATTTCTCTTACGATCGAGCTTCCATTCCCGCCGTTTCTGTGAGCATCTGTTCCATCCTATCCATACATGCGTCAAGCGAAAGGAGGTTTTGCGCATATTTTTCGTACTCCGCGCTCCGTTTTGCCTTTTCGTCGGGATGCGATATCCAGTAATCTATCTTTTTGGCGAGATCGGCAGGCTTGTTGTAAATGAACTTGTTCATATCGTCGAGAGCGTACATCTTCGTCGCACAACGCGGCGAATCCGATATAACCGGAACGAGTCCGCAAGATATTGCTTCGAGGCACGCTATGCCCTCCGCCTCTATTTCGGCGGGATGAACGTAAAGATCGCTGTAATTTATTGTTTTTATCATATCATCGCGCGAGAAAAACGCAAAGACCGGCTTTACGGGCAGCTTTTGCGAGAGCTTTTCGAGTTTTTCCTTTTTGGGGCCAGCGCCGGCAAAGATAAGCTGTATTTTATCTTTGTATTCGGACAGCGCGACGGCGTCGATAAGCACGTCGTGAGATTTTTCGCCGGAATACCGTCCCGTGAACAAAATGACAAATTTGTCCTTGAACTGTTCGGGTTTTTCGGTCGGTATTTTATGAAAGGCGGACGAAACGCCGTTCGATATGACGTATCCGTTTGTCTTTCCGTAAAGCTTCTCATACAGATCGCACAGATACTGTGTCGGATAATGGATCGCATCGACATACTTGTACATTCCGTGATAGTAGCTGTACGTCAGACGGTTGACAAGACCGAAATTTTTCATAAAAATGTGCGTCGTCAAGTTTTCAGCCATCGCGTGAAAGCCCGCCGACACGGGGATATTTTTCTCTTTTGCAATCTTCGCCGCTTTGCGTCCGAGGGAAAACGGTATCATTATATGAACGATATCCACTCCGTCTATCGCCTCGCATATGACCGTTTTATCCGCTTTTGCTATCACGACTCCGTTCTTTCTGACGTATTCATTCAGCGGTCCGAGATTCAGCAGCGGGACAACATAAAATCCTTCTTCGCCGCGCCTGTTTTCGTCGGGACATATTACGCGCACCTCGTGACCTTTCGATTTTAACGAGCGGATGAGGTTCATCGTTGCGATGGTCGTGCCGTTGTTTTCCTCGCCAAGCACATCACATACTATCGTTACTTTCATTTTCGTCGTTCCTTTTGATGTATTTTATGTATTCGCAGCTGTTTTCTTTCTCGACTGTTTCGACCATGAAATTATATATTTTATCCCTCATATCCGAAAAGTCCTTGCACTCCGACGGGTACACGGGATCGCTTATCGTTACGGTTATGCACGGATAAAGCTTTTCAAAAACTTTTCTTGGGCGGTACGTCACCGTAAATCCGACGGCAGGGACATTCATTCTGTACGGATACGCGAAAGATTCTGCGCTAAACGGACGTATTTTGTTGTAATACGGCCAGATATGCGCCTCGGGGTATATCGTAACGGTCTGTTTTTTGCCGATCTTGTACCGCATCGCATTGAGCATTTTAACCTTTCCGCGAATCGTCTGGTGAAGCGGCATTCCGCCGAACATAGGCACAACGACGTTGCATACGGGTATCGACACTGCGTCGGGGGATGTGATTATGTTAGCCTTTTTCGGAAAAGATATGAGCGTCGGTATGAACGCGTCCGCCGCCGACTGTGTGTGATTGCCATAAAGAAAATATCCGCCTTTGATCTTTTTGAGCGCGCGTTTGTTTTTTATTTTGAGCGAAAACGCCAGTTTCATAAAAATGAATACGATAGGCGTCGCTAACAGCCGATATAAAAACGCCGCTATTATCTGCCAAACAGGATCTTTATGTATGTATCTGTAATCGTCGGGGAGTTTTTTTGTAGAGATCTTGCCGTTTGTCGGGGCAAAATCGTCGCTCAGCTCGTCGCTGTAGTAAAAAGTTTTTTTGGGTTCCATTTTACATATTCTCCAAAACACCGTGTTACAAATATTATTATACATATTCTTTTCAAAAAATCCATAGTCATTTTGCCGAATTTGTAAAATATCGTCGTTTTAATAATAAAATGCCCGATATCATAACGACACGATATCGGACATATATATTTAAATCTTTGTTGCCGCCATTGAAAACGGCGAGTACGTTTTTATCTGCTGTTTTCAAATTTCACGCTTTTTATCTGCGCTTCAAGTAATAGAATTAAAAAAAGACCGCCCACTTTGTGAGCGATCTTTTTGGCGTCCCCGGGCGGATTCGAACCGCCGGCCTTTCGCTTAGGAGGCGAACGCTCTATCCTGCTGAGCTACGGAGACATTTTTCGGGCGTTGCCCGAAAATGCGGGCGGGCGAACTCAGTCGCCCGTCGGCGTGATATTATCGTCTGTATTTTCCGGCGGCGTGATATCCATTTCGTCGGGGATGGCAACGGGCTCGGACGTTTCGGCCGCGAGCGCCGTTTCTTTCTCTTCCGCCTTGCCGAGCGCTTCCTCAAAAGCCACTTCGCTTTCGGTGAATTCCGCTTGACGCAGCTCGTCCGTTTTGTCGACCTTGTCGACAAAATCCGACACTATCCTGATATTCAGCGTCGCATTGCCCGCACGCGAATTTGACAGCGACTGGCGAAGCGTCGTCTTGTGATCTTTCTTTGTTTGCGCTTCTTCATGCAAAGCGCGCCCCACTTGATCGTCGGCGTCGTAATACTCCGCCGTATCCACGGGAAGATCTTTTTTTGCAAGCCGCTTTTCGGACGTTTCCTTGATGAACGCATACACCACCGCAAGCAGCGGAACGGCGATAAGAAGTCCCGTGAGTCCCCAGAACGACGAGAGTATCGTGAGCGCCGTAAGTATTCCGAGAGACGTCGTATTTGTGCGCGCGCCGAGGAGCTTCGGTCCGAGGACGTTGCCGTCGAACTGTTGAATGACAATGTCGAAAATTATGAAAATGAGGAGCTTTGACGGGTTCGTGATGAACACGATGACGCCGCCTATGACACCGCCCACGATAGGACCGAAGATAGGTACGATATTGGTGAGCATGATGATAACGGAGATGAGCGGATAATACGGCACTCTTAAGATAAGCAATATCAAAAATGACAGCGCGCCCACTATGAACGAATCTATGATCTTCGCGGAGATGAACGAACCGAAGTTCTTGTTCAGATCATGTCCCAGCTTCGACAAGCGTATGTACGTGCGGTCGGAGAATATCGAACGGAACAGCTTTTTGAATTTTGCGACGATACGTTCTTTGCCGAGCAGGAAATAGATCGAGAAGAATATGCCTATCAAGAGATCCTTCACCGTAATGACCACGCTTTTTATCGTCGATGCAAGCGCGGGAAGGATATTTTGAAGCAAGCTGTAGATCGTGGAGAGGAATGTGTTTATCGACTCGACGGCGTTGCTCGCAACACTGCCGATAATGTCGGAGCGGGCGGCAAGATCGTTCAGCCAAGTCGTAACGCTCGCAATATAGCTCGGCATTTTCGTATATATTTCATTGTATCCCTCGGAGAGCTGCGGAACGACCAGATATACAAAGACGCCCACTATCATAAGTACGACGATCTCCGCCATGATCGTCGAGAGAGCGCGTCTTGCGCCGTAGCGCGTGCGCTTTGCGCCGTCGGAATATGCCTTTGCGTTTATGCGTTCATGGCGAAGCGTTACACGGATTATCTTGCGCTCGATACGCGGTGTATTTTTATCGATTCTCGCGCATGTCTTTTCGGCGCGATTTTTTTCGGAGCGCGCTTTCTTGTATTCGCGATATTCTCTGCGGTATGCGGCGAGCGCCTGATTGTAAAGCTGCATTTTCGCCGCGCGCTTGTCGGGAGAAATATCATCGGAGAACGCGGGCTTTACGGGCTTCTTGGGTTCTTTCGGGACTTTCGGTATCTGCGGCTTTTGCGGCACGGTCGGTATCTTGTCGTCGCCCGTTACGAACGCGAAAAATTTGTTTTCAAAAAATTTGAGTATCGGCCACGTCAGATATGCTAATACAGCGCCGTATATAAGCGGGCGCACAGCCGACATTATCGCCGAAAAATACGACGTAAAATCGCCGTAATTCATAAAGAAGAAGACGCTGAAAACGACCAACACCAGCACGATAAGTATGTATATAGCTATTGTCGTATACTTTTTGTTCCAATCGAGCTTCATCGTTCGCCCCTCCTTTTCATCGATTGCCGCTTAATACGCCGCTTAATTGTAATTACTTTATAACTATTCTATAATTATTTTCGCTTGAAGTCAATAACAATTATTAAAATTTCGCTCAAAAAATGTTTTTTGTACGGAATTGTCGAAAATCTTATTGCAAAAGCGGCATTTTTGAGTATAATATCGTTTAAGACCACGGTTGCGGTTTTTACTCTTGCCGCCGCATTTATATAACGAACAGGCGGACGGTTTGGCGACAGGAAACAATGCTTTTTTTTGCAAAAATCCGATCGACGGTATTCTCTTTTTTTCAGCCGACGGCAAGGAGTGCCGTTTTATTCGGCAAAAGCGGGATCTTTCCCGTACAAACATATATATTTTTCAGTTTAAATCTCGGAGGGATCATGAAAATACGTGAACTGCAAGACGAAATAATTCGTCTTAAAAAAGAAAAGAACGTGTATATCCTCGCACATTCTTATCAATCGAAAGAAATAACGGAGATAGCCGATTTCGTCGGCGACAGCTTTGCGCTTAGCCGCAAAGCGCAGACGTCGTCCGCCGATACAGTCATCATGTGCGGCGTGCGCTTTATGGCGGAGACGGTGAAGATGCTCTCTCCCGAGAAAAAGGTGATCCTCTCGAATGGGGGCGCCGGCTGCCCGATGGCGGAACAGATGGACAAAGATCTCATCGTAGCGCTCAAAGAGCGCAACCCGGGATATACCGTCGTCGCGTATATAAACACGACTGCCGAACTGAAAACGGTGTGCGACGTGTGCGTCACGTCGTCGTCCGCGCTCAAGATCGTGCGCGCGCTGGACAGCGACAAGATAATCTTCATTCCCGACTGCAACCTCGGCGCATATATACAAAAGCAAATACCGGAAAAGGAGATCATGCTCGTTCGCGGCGGCTGCCCGACGCACGCGAGGATAACGGAGCGCGACGTCAAAAAGGCGAAGGACGCCCACCCGTCGGCGCTCCTGCTCGTTCATCCGGAATGCACGCCGGAAGTCTGCGACCACGCCGACTATATCGGATCGACGTCGGGGATCATGGAATACGCCAAGAAGAGCGACGCAAAAGAGTTTATCATCGGCACGGAAAACAGCATAGCGCAGCATCTCGCCTACGAGTGCCCCGACAAGCGATTTTATCCGCTTTCAAAGGACTGCGTCTGCCACAATATGCGCCTGACGACGCTTGTCGACGTATACGACTGTATCTGCGGCACGGCGGGCGAGGAGATAACGCTCGACGACGAAACGATAAAGCTCGCGCGCCGTCCCATCGACAAAATGCTCGAGCTCGGATAAATATATTTTCGCACGATAAAAACGGCCATGCGGCCGTTTTTTGTTATGTTGTAATAAACCTTCTCCCCGCGTCATATATTTTAAACGAAATATATTTTTCGGGAGGAAACAACGTGAGCAGCATATACAAGGACATTGAAACGCGTACAGGCGGCGACATTTATATCGGCGTCGTCGGCCCCGTCCGCACGGGAAAATCAACTTTTATCAAAAAATTCATGGATACGCTCGTAATTCCGAATATCGGCGACGAATACGATCGCAAACGCGCAAAAGACGAGCTTCCGCAATCGGCGTCGGGAAGACAGGTGACGACGACCGAGCCGAAATTCATACCCGCGACGGCTGTCGAGGTGACGCTCGACGAGGGCGCGTCGCTGTTTGTCAAGATGATAGACTGCGTCGGATATATGGTAAACGGCGCCGTCGGAGACATCGAGGACGGCGCGGAGCGCACCGTTATGACGCCGTGGTCGACAGAACCGATGCCGTTCGACCGCGCCGCCGAGATAGGCACGCAAAAAGTCATCGCCGATCACTCGACGATAGGCGTGCTCGTCACGTGCGACGGCTCGTTCGGCGAGATAGACAGAGAAAGTTTCGTGCCGAGCGAGGAGCGCATCGTCGGCGAGCTTCACGCACTCGGAAAGCCGTTCGTCATCGTGCTCAACTCCTCGTCTCCGTCGTCGCAGCGCTCGACGGAACTCGCGCTGTCGCTCGAAGAAAAATACGGCGCGCCCGTCGCGCTCGTCAATTGCCTCGAGCTCGACGCCGAGGACATCAAGAACATAATGCAGCTCGTGCTTGAAGAATTTCCCGTCACGGAAATATCAGTCGAGCTTCCGCCGTTTTTGTCGGCGGTGAGCGACGAGCATCCGCTTTCAAAGAGCGTTCACAGCGACGTTCTCGCGTGCGCGTCGAAGATAAAAAAGGTCGGTGACATATCAAACTGCTTCTCGGCGATGAGCGACAACGACTATATCGACGGCGTAACGGTCGAAAAGATCGACCTCGGAACGGGCAAGGCGAACGTCAAGGTCAAACTGCACGACGGACTTTTCTATAAGGTCATCGGCGATATGACGGGCTTTGACATCGCGGATGACGGCGCGCTGATCTCTCTGTTATACGAGCTTTCCGCCGTCAAAAAGAAATACGACAAAGTCGCAAAAGCGCTCGACGAGGTCAACGAGACGGGCTACGGTATCGTCGTACCGGATATGTACGATCTGACGCTCGAAGAACCTCAGCTCACAAAGCAGTCCGGCGGGTACGGAATAAAGCTTCGCGCGTCGGCGCCGTCTGTGCATATGATAAAGGCGAACATAAACACGGAAGTCTCGCCCATCGTCGGTTCCGAGCAGCAGTCGGAGGAGCTTGTGCGCTTTATGCTGTCCGAATTTGAAAAGGATCCGAAAAGGCTTTGGGACACGAACATATTCGGCAAATCGCTGTATGAACTTGTGAGCGAGAGCATACAGAACAAGCTCGCTCACGTCCCGGAGGAATCGCGCGAAAAGCTGTGCGACACGCTCAGCCGCGTCATAAACGAAGGTTCGAGCGGTCTGCTTTGCATAATCCTGTGAAAAAATCGGCTCATACGAGCCGATTTTTTGCGTCGCCGATTGACATTGATCGAAAACAGGGGTATACTTATATCACATCATTGACGGGGAGGCGCAAATGAAAAAGACAGCGGCAATACTGCTTTTGACGATCCTTCTTCTGTGCTCGTGCGCCGAGACGCCGTACTCTCCCGCTTTCGTTTTGCCCGATGGCTTTGAGATAGATCAAAACACCATCAGCGCACGCTTTGTGAACGAATATTTCTTCGATCCGTACAGCGCGATAGAGTGCGCCGACGGCGGCACCGTCGAGATGTACTCGGACGACACGTTCACCGAATATTTCGAGGGCGGAATCATAGAGCTTGAAGACGGAATGAACAGTTTTATGCTGCTGTTTATGCTTGACGGAAAACACGCCGAGTACCGCCTTGACATCTACTGCGTGATGATACTCGACTTTACAGTTGAAGTCGTGAGCGAGCGCACATATTCGGCGGGTGACGAGTTTGACCGTTCAAGCGTGCGCGTGACGGCGACAAGGGAAAACGGCGAGATATTCGAGGTGTCGGATTACGACATGAAATACTCGTTCGACGCCGTCGGAAAACGCCGCGTCGATATAATATACGGAAAAATAACGCACTCGATCTACGTCGATGTGATATAGAAAAAGTCTTGCCTGAGCAAGACTTTTTTGATGCGCGGAGGTTTATTCCGCGCGCTTTATTCGCTCCTCTGTCTTTTTCGCCGCGACGGCGCCCGTCTTTCTTTTGATACGTATAAGCTCGACCGTCATATCGTCGCTGCGGTGATTTTGCTTTTCGGCGGCCACGATTATCCTTTCCGCCATTTCGTCGAGGTCGTCCGTCCATTCGGCGTCGATAAAATTCACGAACCACGACGGATCGAGCGACGCCGCAATATCGAAATCCTGCGCGACGCCGTCGCTGCAAAGTATGACGACGTCGCCGTCGACGAGTTCGAACTCCGTCATCTCTGCGCTCGTCTGCCGTATTATTCCTATAGGGAACGTGTTCGACTCTATTTTGAATATGCTCTTTCCTCTTTTTACGTACGACGGCGTCGCGCCGCATTTGATAAACGCCGCCGTTCCTTGCAGAAGATCCACTTCGAGCAGGTCGACCGTCGCGTAACATTCGACGCCCTTGTTGCGTATGAACGTGCTCAGCATTTCGATCGTCGTCGATTTGCTGTTGCCGCATTCGAGCATTTTTTCGAGGAAAACGCGGCACATTCTCGACGTCATCGCGGCGATCTCTCCGCTCCCCATGCCGTCGCAAATGAACGAATAGAAAAATCCGTCGCGGTTTTCGATTATGGAAACGCTGTCGCCGCTGACGTTTTCCCCGTCCTTTATGTATTGCCTGCCCGCGTATTCGGTGTAAAATTTCGGCTCGGCTTCGATGAGCATCGCCGCCTTGCCGCCATCAAAGCGGAACGACGGCGCGCCGAATTTCTGCGCGCAAACGTTTTCGCATATCTTGCGGATATCTTCCGCGCCGACTCCCGAGCGCAGAATGTCATCACCCGTCGCCACGACGTAAAGCTTTCTGTCGCCGCAAACAACGACGTTTTTTGTCGCAAATCCCGCTCCGAGCAGCGCGCGCCGCAGTTTTTCCGAAAGTATCTTGTCCGGCTCGTACCTGCCGCTGCTCTGCGCTATCGCGTCGCTTATCATTGCGGCTGTCGCCTCATAGTCGAACGCGAGCAGATCGACGCGCTCGTCGCCCGTCAGCTTATCGAGCATCGTTTCGGCACGCGTGTTTATCTCCGCGATTATCTCGTCCGTCTTCGGGCATTTTGCCGCTACGAACTCGCCTATGCGCTCCTTGTCGATACGAACACCCGTATTCATCAGCTTATCCGTTATGCTTTCGATGACGTCGTCGCCCGGCAAAGCGCCGATATCGTGGCATTTGCAGTCTATCGGGCACGTGTCGCAATGGCTTTTCCACACGGAGCGGCACATTTCTTCAAGCGACACGTCTTTTTTTCGGCGCAGTTTTGAAGTGAGGCCGCCGATGACCTCGGAAAGTGATTTCATCGCTTTTGATAACATCTCCATTCTTTTTTCATTTTCGTTCGCTCTTATGTCGGCTATGATCTCGTCGCAAAAGCTCTTTTGATCGGCCTCATCGGGAGGCGCTTTCGGTTTTATCAGTCCGAGCGACGCGGGAACGGCGGACATTATCTCGCCTATCACTATCGGTATCAGGTACAGCCGCCAGCTTTCAACGCCGTAAACGTATATCGCGCCGCAAACAAACACAGACATCGACGTTATCTCGGCGGCAAACGCGCCTATCGACGAAAACAGTCCCGCGCACACGCCGGTGAGGGCGAATATCGCCGCCCATTCGACGCCCAGCGGCAAGCCGATGAGAAATCCCGTCACTCCGCCGTACGCTCCGCCCCACAAAAACGCGACGAGCAGCGTCGCCGCCGCCGCGAGCACGAGCGAGACGGGCACTCCGAGCAGCGACACGCCCGAAAATGCGAGCGTCACGCAAAACGCGAGCGATATCACGCCGACCTGATAATAGCTCGTGTATCTGTATCTTTTGTCGAAGAAAAACGTAAACGCAACGGTCGAGCATACGGCTATACAAACGCTGAATATCGCACCGAGCACCGTGTACAGCGCCGCGTTTTGAACGTACGCCGCTATGCCGACGCTCAAAGCGCCTATAAAAGCCGCCGTCATTCTGACGCCCATGCTGTCGGAGATGTTAAGGCCGCTTCGGTATATTCTTTTCACGCCGCCCGCCGCATACATTATCAGCCTGAACATACACGCCGCCGCTGCCGCCAGCGTGTACAGTCTGACGTCGACGACAAAGTTGCCGAGTATGATCCCTATCATAGCGAGCGGGGGCAGCTCGGTCACCGCGCAGATAAATCCTATGCCGAGCGGGTAAGTTTCGAGCGGCAATTTTGCTATCGCCATCACAAATCCGAGCGCCGCGGTTACGACGCCGCGCGCGGCTATCTTTGCCAAAGCCGGAATTTCCCGCTTCCTCCTATGTATAAGTGCCGTCGTTTTACTCTCCGTCATTTTATTCACGTCCTTTCATCGTTGCATGTCCTTTTGCCGCGGGCGCGGCTTTCAAGTGATATAATACAACGGTATTAAAAAAAAGCGTGTCGCATCGGAGGACTCGATTTTTATGATTTTGAGTCGCGCCCGGATGATGCAACACGTTTTTTGTAAGACTTTTTTGACAAATGAGAATTTTTATGATATTTTATCGAGCGATTTATGCCGCGCTGTCCTCGTAGAATTCGACAGTCTGCGTGTCGTCAAGCATATTGCCGATGAAAATGCCGTATCCCGACGTCGGATCGCCGACGAGCACGTGCGTGACGGCGCCGACTATCTTGTCGTTCTGGATTATGGGCGAGCCGCTCATTCCCTGAACAATGCCGCCCGTCAGGTCGATCAAGCGCTTATCGGTGACCTTCACCGCGAAATTTTTCTGACCGCCGTTGCCTATCCTCGTTATTTTCACCTCGTAAAGCTCCGGCTCTCCGCTGACGGTCGAGCGGATATACGCCGTTCCGTCCGCGACCTCGTCCGCGCTTGCGACCTCATAGCGCGCCTCGCTGCATTCGGGGAGCTCGGTCAGCACACCGTAAACTCCCGTATCGGAATTTTTGATTATCTTTCCTATCCGCTTGCCCGAAAACGAGCCGCGTATCTCGCCGGGAGAGCCTGTTTTTCCTTGATTTATACCCGTTACGGTTATCTCCTCCACGCTACCGTGCGCGATCGGCAGGAGCGTTCCGCTTTCGGCGTCGCAGATGCCGTGGCCAAGCCCCGCAAAAATGAGCGTTTCGGGTTCGATATACGTCACGGTGCCGATCCCCGCGGCGCTGTCGCGTATCAGAACGCCTATCTTCCTTTTTCCCTCGCTGTCTTTTACGGGCTTTACGACGGCGGAGCTTTCCTTGCCGCCTCTGATATACGAC
>CAJONA010000018.1 GCA_905235755.1 uncultured Clostridia bacterium | reverse complement strand
TTCTCCACCGTCGCATAGCATTTTCGGGCACGGCGTCAAGTGCCGCTTCCGAAAACGCTTGCTTTGGGCGGTTTCGCTTCGCTAAAAACAGCATAACATGCTGTTTTTAACTTGCTACCCTCCTTGTTCGAATCCCTCTTTCCAACTATTAAAATATCATTGACGCCCGACGGGGGCGTCAATGATATTTGGCGCAGGTAGAGGGATTTTGTCCGACGCTGCCGCGTCTATCGCCTCGCTCCGCTCGTTGCCACGTCGGCAAAAACGACCATTTAGGTCGTTTTCTTCCGCTTCGCTCCCTCCTTGTTCGAATCCCTCTTTCCAACATAAAAATATCACGGGCGCCTGACAGGGCGTCCGTGATATTTGGCGCAGGTAGAGGGATTCGAACCCCCGTGGGATTGCTCCCAAACGGTTTTCAAGACCGCCTCGTTATGACCGCTTCGATATACCTGCATATTAAATTGTAATATTATATGGCAAAAAGGTTTTCAAGCCCCTGCCCTCCCGAAAATATAGTCGCATCGCGCGCTCGCTTCCGCTCGCTTCGATACTCCTTATTTTCGTTTCACGCTTCAAAAAACGATCATCGATCGTTTTTTGTTCGCGCACCCGTTATGACCGCTTCGATATGCCTGAATATTAAATTGCCGCTTTGATATAAACATCGGCGGCGCCGTCAAACGACGGCTTTATTATAATATCACAACACTTTCCGTTTGTCAAGAACGTTTTTCTTATAAAAAGCCTTGACATATTAACATTTTTCAAAAAAATCAATAAAATATAAAAGAATAAATATCGGCGGTGATAAAATGGCTGTATTTTCCAACAGAGCAACTTTAAAATACAACGGCAAAACAATAACTTCAAATACCGTTTACGGCAATATGCCAAACTCCGTGCGAATGACAAAAGACCACATAGAATCGGACTATGTCTCGCACAGCACCATAACATACATAATAAATATCATAAATATAAGCGAAACGGATCTGACCGATGCGTCGCTCGTCGATGATCTCGGCGCATATACATTGTGCGATGAGACTGTCGTCCCGCTCGCCTACACGGACGGCACGCTTTTGTTTTATCTTAACGGCGTTTTGCAGGCAACGCCGACGTTAACATCAGACGGCGCGCTGACTTTGACGGGGCTATCAATACCGGAAGGCGCGGTAGCGACGATCATATATCAAACGACCGTTGATGTGCTCACGCCTGTTTCGATAACGAACACGGTGACGCTGTCGGGAAACGGTCTGCCGTCGGAAATTTCAGTTTCCGATACGATCCCGATCGGTTTGAACACCGCAAAGCGATCGCTCACATACTCCGTTACGAATATTCCCTGCACTGATTCGAACGCGAAAAATAAACCGAAAGTTTGATTTTTCAACCGAAAATAAACTTTGCGGTTGTTGATTCGGGCAAATATATGTGGTATCATAAGTACAGGACAAGGCCTTGTCACTTTAATTTCGGAAGGTGATAAAATGGATTTCAGCAAAAAATTAAAAGAATTGCGGCAGAAAAAGGGCGTCACGCAAGAGGCGCTGGCGCAGCACCTCGACATTTCGGCGCAGGCTGTGTCAAAATGGGAGCGCGACGAGGGTTATCCCGACATAACGCTGCTTCCGCGCATTGCGATGTATTTTGACACGTCCATCGACGAGCTGCTCGGGCTAGGCGAAGAAAAGATCCGTGCGGAGATCGAGGAATGGAAAAAACAAGACAAAAAGCTCGCTTTTAACGGTGATGTTGACGCTATTTATGATCTTTGGGGCGAGGCATACAAAAAATATCCAAATAATCTCGACGTTATTGAAAACTATATGTACCCGCTGTGGAATATTTTTATGAAAAACGACGCAAAGGATAAAACGCTCGCGGAAAAAGTCATCGAACTCGGAAAAGAAATTCTTGACCGCTCGACGAAAACGAACCAAAGAGATAACGCGCTGGAACTGATGACGTATACTTATTCGAATATCGGCGACTATGAGAACGCAAAAAAGTGTGCCGAAATGGGCGGCAACATTTATTCTTCGGTTTTTCATCTAATGGAAAATGCGCTGACGGGCGACGAAAAAATAAAGTACATTCAAGGCATGATCCAAACGCTCACCGACGATCTTTCACGCGAAGCGAAATCTCTCACTTGGTTAGGCAAGAACTATTCGGCGGAAGAAAAGATCGAAATATCAAAATACGCTTTGAATTTATTTCTTGCTCTTTACGATAAAGAAACGTCGGGGTTCCACTATACGAGAATGAGCGAATTTTCTTCGCAAATAGCACAATTTTACGCATATTGTAAAGACAGAGAAAACGCGTTAAAATATCTTGCCGACGCCGTAAAATTCGCAAAAATATTCGACGATTATATGGCGGGCGTCGAAAGCGGCAAAGTGTATAAATACAAATCGCTTATGCTGAATAGGTGCGATGATAAAGGCATGACTTTTTCCAAGAATTACACCGAAAACGAATGTGCCACCCGTCTGCGCTCGCTTAACAACAAATGGTACGATTTTCTCCGCGACGATCCCGAATTTGTGCGGATAAAGGAAGAACTCGAAGCAAATGCAAAATAGAAAGCCTTCCCCTGACAGGGAAGGTGCTGAGCGAAAGCGAAGCGGATGAGGAGATATCTAACAGCCATTTTACTACGTTATCTCCTCATCCACCGCA
This sequence comes from uncultured Clostridia bacterium, assembly GCA_905235755.1. Lineage (GTDB taxonomy): Bacteria > Bacillota > Clostridia > Oscillospirales > CAG-272 > RGIG6816. Next base: position 10,690 of record CAJONA010000018.1, on the reverse strand, counting down.
AGCCGCGAACCCCACGCGCTCACTATGTTCGCGCATGAGAACCCCGGCGCGGTCCCCCTTCCCCATCAGGGGAAGGCTTTACAAAAACTCGGCTCCCGTGCGGGCGATTTTTTGCTTTCTTATGCTTTTGCTTTCATTTCGGCGTTGACTTCGTCAAATGTCGCCTCTACGCTCTCATCGGGCTTTTCGGTTAGCAAGCTCACGACGACAATGGCGACGCACGCAAGTACAAACGCGGGGAGAAGTTCGTATATTGCGAAAACTCCGCCGAGCTTTGCGATAAGATATTTCCAAATAAATACCATCGCGCCGCCCGTAACCATTCCGGCGAAAGCGCCCCACTTCGTCGTGCGCTTCCAGAACAGCGAGAACAGCACCACAGGACCGAACGCCGCGCCGAATCCCGCCCATGCGAACGAGACTATCGTAAATACCGAGCCCTCGTTTCTCGCCCAGAATACGGCGATCACGGCGATGACGACTATCGTTATCCTTGATATGAGCATCGACGTCTTTTGACTCTTTTTAAGCCCGAACACGTCGCCGAGGATGTCGTTCGATATGCTCGACGAAGCCGCGAGAAGCTGTGAATCGGACGTCGACATCGTGGACGCAAGTATGCCGGAGATGATGAGTCCCGTCAGTATCGCGAAAAGCGCTCCGCTTTCGCCGATCTTCTTTGCTATTTCGATGATTATGCGCTGTGAGTCCGCCATATCGAGCGCGATCGTGCCGTTGTTGACGACAGCGCTTCCGATCACGCCTATAAGTATCGCAACGCCCATTGATATCACCACCCAAACAGTCGCTATACGGCGCGAAAGTTTAAGCTTTGCCGAATCCTTTATCGCCATAAAGCGGAGAAGGATATGCGGCATTCCGAAATATCCGAGTCCCCACGCAAGAGTCGAAAGTATCGTCAAAAACCCGTATTCGGTCGAGCCGCCCGTCGTGTAATCATACGACGAGACGAGGGACGTGAACGACGGCAGACTCTGCGCGTTTTCGACGACGGCGTTCCAGCCGCCCGCGTAGCTGACGCCGAATCCGACGACGACGATCAGCGCCACCGTCATGACGGCTGACTGCACGAAGTCGGTCTTTGATACCGCCATAAATCCGCCGAGGACCGTGTACGTCACAATGACAGCCGCGGATATTATCATCGCGGTGAAATACGAGATGCTTCCGCCCGAAAGGCTGTTGAACAGCGTACCGCACGCGTTAAATCCCGACGCGGTGTACGGAATGAAAAATACGATTATGACTATTGCGGAAGCTACGGAAAGGAGCTTCCCTTCTTTTCCGAATCTCTTTGAGAAGAATTCGGGTATCGTGACCGCGTCTATCTTATCCGAATATACGCGGATGCGTTTTGCGACAAAAAGAAAGTTGAGATACGTTCCTATCGCAAGCCCTATCGCTGTCCACGACGCCTCGCAAATTCCGCCCGCGAGCGCGACGCCCGGCAGTCCCAAAAGGAGCCAGCTGCTCATATCGGACGCCTCGCTGCTCATCGCAGTGACTATCGGACCGAGCTTTCTGCCGCCGAGAAAATAGTCCGACGTGCTTTTTGTTTTCTTTGAAAAATATATGCCGACCGCCACCATCGAGCCGAGATAGACGGCGATCGTTATCCATGTGAATGTGCTCATTTTATCCTCCGAATAAACTGATGACGGTATTTTACCACAAACAAAAATAAACTGCAATACAGAATGTAGTATAGAATAAAATCTTGATAAAACAAAAAATAATCCCGAATATCATTGATATTACAAGGATTATTTGATGTAATTTATTATAGACCGTTTTAAGAAACAAAAATCATACAAAAAATTATTTTTTTATTTTGTATATCATTATCGGCAGCAGATCCTTTGAATACGATTTCAGCGAAAAATTGAAATTGAACAGGCACCAGTCGCAGATAAGCGCGCGCTCGCACATCGCGTAAAGGCGCACCATGTCGTTCGGCGACATATCGCTTGTCAGATCGCCCCGCTCCTGCCCCGCTGTCATCAGCTTTTTGAGGAACTTATAATAAAAGCGGTCGTTGTCGAGCAGGCTGCGCTCGCCGCGCTTGACGAGCTGCGTCGAGTAAAGCTTTGATATAAGGTCGCGGTCGATCTTGTTGTCGATCATATCGAAAAGCTCCTGATTTAAATATATCAGCGTGTCGAACGTGTCTGCGCTCGGATTGAGAGTCTTTTCGAGTTCTTCGTATTTTTCGTCGAACAGATATGCAAGCGAGCCGAGAAGCGCGTCCTTGCTTTCGAAATAATGGTAGAACGAGCCCTTCGACGTGCCCGATTCTTCGACTATCTCCTCGACCGTGGTGTCGTCGTAGCCCTGCTTATAGAAAAGATCCCACGCCGCCTTGACTATTTTCAGTTTCGTGTCTCTGCCTTTCTTTGACATAAGCGCCTCCCGTGATTTTGTATATTCATTTTACCACAGTTTTTTCAAAATGGCAACAAAAAACAGAGGAAACCCTCTGTTTTTCTTTTTTACAGCAGTTTTACGCCGCTCTCTTCGCAAATGCGGCGCGTTTCTTCGTCCCAAACGGACGATTGCACCTCCCCGATGTGCGCTTTTTCGAGCAGGAGCATCGACAGGCGCGATTGGCCTATGCCGCCGCCTATCGTCAGCGGCAGCGTGCCGTCGAGGAGCATTTTGTGGAATTTCATATTCCTGCGGTCGTCGGCGCCCGCTTCTGTCAATTGTTTATCGAGCGACTTTGCGTCGACGCGAATACCCATAGACGAAACCTCGAACGCGCAGTCAAGCACGTCGTTAAAGAACATAATGTCGCCGTTGAGTTCCCAGTCGTCGTAGTCGGGAGCGCGTCCGTCGTGGATCTTGCCGGAGCGCAGTTTTTTACCGATCTGCATAATGAACGCCGTTTTGTGCTCGCGCAGGTACTCGTTTTCGCGCTCCTTCGGCGTTTTGTCGGGATACATATCTTCAAGCTCCTGCGACGTTATAAAGCTGACGTCTCTTTTGTGTGTGCGGAACAGCGGAAATATCTTATTCAGTTCGTCCTCCGTCTCGCAGACGGCTCCGACGATCTTATTCACCGTGTCTTTAAGAAAATCTACGTTTCTCTGCTCTCTCGTTATGACCCTTTCCCAGTCCCACTGATCGACGTATACCGAGTGCAGATTGTCCATATCCTCGTCGCGGCGGATGGCGTTCATATCGGTGTATATGCCCTTGCCGACGGGAAAACCGTACGTATAAAGCGCCATGCGTTTCCATTTTGCTAGCGAATGAACGACAGCGGCAGTGGTACCCGTCTCCTTTATATCAAACGTAACGGCACGCTCGACTCCGTTCAGATCGTCGTTGAGTCCGGTCTGCGGTTCGACGAAAAGCGGCGCCGACACACGAATTAGATTCAGCGCGTCGCCGAGTTTTTTCTCGAACACTTCGTGTATCATGCATATCGCCTCCTGAGTCTGATAAAGATCAAGGGCGCTTTTATATCCTTTTGGTATGTAAGTCTTGCTCATCTTGTCCTCCGTTAGCGCGGGCGAATATGCCCGACGATTTTTTCCTGTCATATACTTATGACGGCGTCAAAAAAACTGTGTTTTTTCCGCACGAAAAAAATAAAAAAACATGAACGCATTATAGCACTTTGACATCGGCTTGTCAATGTTTTTTTCAGAAAAAGGCGTTTATTTTTTTTATTTTTTTGATTATTTCAATTCATTTCCGAAAATATTTCGGATTTTGTCAAAATCGTTTTCATACAAAATTATGCGCGCCGAACGGCACCGCCGCCGAGCGCGCATAATTTTGCGTCAGATCCGTCAAAACGGATCTCAGTTTTCGGACTCTTTTTTCAGTCTGCCTGCGAGTTTATAGCGGAGCTCGTTTGAAAGGATGCGCTTACGGAGTCTGATCGACTTCGGAGTTACCTCGATAAGCTCGTCGTCGGCGATAAACTCTATCGCTTCTTCAAGACTCATTATGCGCGGCGTGATAAGCGTCAGCGCTTCGTCGGCGCCCGTCGAGCGGATGGCGGTCAGGTGTTTTTCCTTGCAGACGTTCACGGCGATGTCGCCCATTTTGGGATTTTCGCCGACTATCATGCCCTCATATACGGGGCACTGCTTGCCGATAAACATCACGCCTCTGTCCTGCGCGTTGAACACGCCGTAAGACGTCGACTCGCCCGCTTCGGAAGCGACAAGCGAACCTGTGAAGCGGCGCACGATCTCGCCCTTATACGGCTCGTACGCGTCAAATATCGAGTTGATGATCCCCTCGCCGCGCGTATCGGTGAGAAATTCACTGCGGTAGCCGAACAAACATCTCGTCGGGATGCGGTATTCGAGGCGCATACGCGAACCGTGATTTGACATATTTATAAGTTCTCCCTTGCGCGCGCCGAGCTTTTCGATGACCGTGCCGCAATATTCCTGCGGCACGTCGATATCGACGCGTTCGACCGGCTCGCACGTTACGCCGTCTATTTCCTTATAAAGTACGCGAGGCGTGCTGACGCAAAGTTCAAATCCTTCGCGGCGCATCGTTTCGATCAGTATGGACAGGTGCATCTCTCCGCGTCCCGACACTCTGAAATTGTCGGTCGTGTCGCCGTCGGCAACGCGCAAAGAGACGTCTTTGAGCAGCTCTTTATACAGTCTGTCACGAAGCTGACGCGACGTAACGTATTTGCCCTCTTTGCCTGCGAACGGTCCGTCGTTGACGGAGAACGTCATCTCCATCGTCGGCTCGCTGACCTTTACGAATTCAAGCGGCTCGACGCAGTCGACAGCCGTGATCGTGTCGCCTATCGTTATGTTCTCAGCTCCGGAGAAGCAGATGATATCGCCCATTTTGGCCTCTGTTACAGGCACGCGCGTAAGACCGTCTATCTGACTGATGCTGACTATCTTCGTCTTTTTCGGCGCTTTGTCTTTGTCATGATAGTTGCATATCATCGCCTCTTGATTGACGCGCATGACGCCGCGTTCGATGCGGCCTATGCCTATCCTGCCGACGTAGTCGTTATAGTCTATCGACGAAACGAGCATTTGAAGCGGCCCCTCGTCGTCGCCCTCCGGGGCGGGTATATATTCGAGTATCGTATCGAAAAGCGGTTTCAGGTCGACGCCCTTTTCATACGGAGCGTACGACGCAGTGCCGGCTCTTCCCGAGCACCAGAGCATCGGCGAATCGAGCTGTTCGTCGGAGGCGTCGAGTTCGAGCAAAAGTTCGAGGATCTCGTCGCCGACTTCGTCAAGACGCGCGTCGGGACGGTCGATCTTATTGACGACGACGATGACGGGGTGATTCAGTTCGAGCGCGCGTTGAAGCACGAAACGCGTCTGAGGCATCGGGCCTTCCGCCGCGTCCACGAGCAATATGACGCCGTTGACCATCTTCAATATACGCTCGACCTCGCCGCCGAAATCTGCGTGTCCCGGGGTGTCGACGATGTTTATTTTCACGCCGTTGTAGTGTACCGCCGTGTTTTTGGCAAGTATCGTTATGCCGCGCTCGCGTTCGAGCGCATTGGAGTCCATGACGCGTTCTTCCGTCGCCTGATTTTCTCTGTATATGCCGCCTTGTTTCAACATTTCGTCGACGAGCGTCGTCTTTCCGTGGTCGACGTGGGCTATTATCGCAACGTTTCTTAAATCTTCTCTTTTCAAAGCAAATCCCTTTCGCAGTGTGTTTAATTAATAATCAACAAAATATGATTATATCACAAAATATATCAATTGAAAAGACATTTTTCAAAAAAATCACGGAAAATATAAATTTTTATGATTTTTTATCAAATGATCTGTCATTTACCTTTATTTCGATGAACGAGATGACAAATTTTTCGTGCCCCGATATCACTTGTACGGTATTGATATCGCACAGAGCGCCGTCATCTGTCGAATGTGCAGACGGCGGAGTATCCGAATATCCGACTTCTTCAAGCCACCCGTTTTCTCGCAAAATGCCCCAAAAACTTTGTTTTGAGGCATTCATTTACATATTTATATGTTTCTATTGATATTTTATCGGGTTCGGATAGACGCGTCAGTCCGTGTTCACGCTGTAATTCGGCGCTTCTTTTGTGATACTGATATCATGAGGATGCGATTCGCGCAGTCCGGCGCTTGATATTTTGATGAACTGTCCGTTCTTTTGAAGGTCGGGGATCGTCTTTGCACCGCAATATCCCATGCCCGACCGTATGCCGCCGACGAGTTGAAAAACAGTATCGGCGATCGGTCCTTTGTACGGGACTCTGCCTTCCACGCCCTCCGGAACGAGCTTTGTCGAATTTGTCTGAAAATATCTGTCCTTTGAGCCCTTCTCCATAGCCGCAAGCGAACCCATTCCGCGGTATACCTTAAATCTTCTGCCCTGATATATTTCGCTCTCACCCGGGCTTTCTTCGCACCCGGCAAAAAGCGAGCCTATCATTACGGAGTCCGCGCCCGCGGCGAGCGATTTCACTATGTCGCCGCTGTACTTTATTCCGCCGTCTGCGATCACGGGAATGTTGTACTTTGCAGCCTCGCACGCCACATCGTAGATCGCGGTTATCTGTGGCACGCCGATACCGGCGACGATGCGGGTGGTACATATCGACCCGGGGCCTATGCCGACTTTAACCGCATCGGCGCCTGCCGATATAAGATCACGAGCAGCCTGCGCCGTCGCTATATTGCCGCCTATAAGCTGGCAGTCGGGATACGCGTTTTTGACCTTTGACATCGCTTCGAGTATCCCCTTCGAATGACCGTGCGCCGAATCCAGCACGAGCACATCCGCGCCTGCTTCGATAAGCGCGCCCGCGCGATCGAGGATGTCCGCGGTGACGCCTATGGCGGCGCCGCAGAGGAGACGGCCGCGCTTGTCCTTTGCGGAATTGGGATACTTCGTTCCCTTTTCGATGTCCTTTGTTGTTATAAGCCCTTTAAGATGACCTGTTTCGTCGACAAGCGGGAGCTTTTCTATCTTATGCGCGGCAAGTATCTTCAAAGCCTGCTCGTGCGTCGTTCCGACGGGAGCGGTGACGAGACCGTCCTTTGTCATCACATCCGAAATTCTGCCGTTCATATCCGACAAAAATCTCATATCCCTGTTGGTGATTATTCCGATAAGGACATTGTCGCCGTCGACTATCGGCACGCCTGATATCTTGTACTTTTTCATCAAAGCTTCCGCTTCGTATATGTAATTATCCGGTCCCAGAGAAAAAGGATTTGTTATAACGCCGTTTTCGCTTCTTTTTACGCGCTCCACCTCGTCCGCTTGAAGAGAGATCGGCATATTTTTGTGGATTATACCTATCCCGCCCTCGCGCGCCATTGCGATCGCCATTCCGGACTCCGTAACCGTGTCCATGGCGCTCGACATTATCGGCGTGTTGAGCATGATCTTGTTTGTCAGCCTTGTTGAAATGATCACATCATGCGGCACAACGTCGCTTTTTGCCGGTACGAGCAGCACGTCGTCGAACGTTATTCCTTCTTTTAAAAACTTTTCGCTCGAATTGGAATTTATCATATCTGCCTCACATAAAAAAATATATTTTTTCTATAGTATCAGTTTATGAAAGAATTGTCAATACTTAATTTTGATATATTTTAAATTTTCGGGCAAAATAAATCAAAAAAGGAGTGTTCGAATATGCAAGATGATAAAAACAAGCGCCAAGCGGCGCGCGACGGAAACGGCGAGCCGAGCAGCGCATACTTTTTTGAAAATACGGCAAGCGCCAATGACTTCACGGGAATGACGCCTACTCCGCCGCTGACCGACGAAGATGCCGAGAGCTATCTCGACATGCTCGGAGTTCCCGTAACGTCGATGGACGGCGGCTCGAAAAACAAAAAACGTTTTCCCCAAAAGGAGCGAAAGAGCAAATTCGACGTGTCCGGAGCACGCGACATAAAATAAAAAATGCCCGCATACGCGGGCATTTTTTTATTTATTTTTTGCCTAAGCCACCTTGGCCGCCCGAATGAGAGCCGCCGCAGCGACCGCATGAAATTGTGTTCATGCCGCCGCCTGTCGACGTTCTGAGATCGGACAGAGACGGCGGATAAAACTGGCCTACGGGGAATGCCATCTGGCTGAACAGCCTGCACGGATCGTCCATCGTCGGGGAGACGCATTCCTTTTCGGGAACGGTGTATTCCGAGCCGTTTACGAGATACTGCGCGGGGCGCTCCATTCTCACGACCGAGAAAACGCCGAGCGATACGACGATCATAGCGTTATTTCTGCCGTATATCAGCCTGTCGCCGCCGATGCCGCTTATCGAATTCGGGAATTCGAGCATCGAGCAGCCGCCTACGCTGACTACCTTTGTACTGAGCACGACGGGATCGACCGTTTCAAGAACTGCCGTGGGAAGATTTGTTCCCGCCATTTCTATATTCTGCGTGCCGCAGAAGTCCTGAACTCCCGGACGGCTTCTGAAAATGCTTACGTTTCCTTCACTGCCGTAAAGGATCACATTTTTATCGACAAAGCAAAGTCCGTCTATCTCCTGCGGGCGTCCCGAGGGAGAGCAGACCTCGCATTTTACGTGAATAAAAATGCGCATACCGATCTGATAAAATCCTCGGTTGAACGGAACGGGATCGACGTTTATCGAAGCGGCAACGACCTCAGCCGAATTGGTGCGGACGTTTGCGCCGGGAACGATGACTTCGCAAGACGGTTCGAGCAAATATACGGGAACATCCTCATAACAGTCTTTATCGCGGCAGCTGTCGAGAATCCTGTCCGTGTCTATATACACGTTGTCACGACATGAGCCGAGCGAAGGAACTGTGTTTCTGTTGTCATTCATGTATTTATATCCTCCAAAAAATCTTACGAGCGGAAAAAGGCATAACTGTCTTTCTCCTGCTATATTTTATGCGCGGCACAGTGCGTTTGACACCCAAAGCGCAACCCTTTTTCGCGCGCAAGACGACAAAAAGCGGCGGCCCGACGGCCGCCGCTTTATCCGTATTATTCACCTTTAATTATAAGTAACTTTTCAGTTCCTCCGGCAGATCCTCCGCGAGCAACGACGATGTAACGACGAGATCGATGGAGTTTTTCTCGGCAAACGCCGCCGCGCGCGCAAAGAACGATTTGAATTTTTCGACGTCGTTGCCGCACATTTTCAGCGCTGAATCTATAAATATGTGAGTTATGTCATGATTTGACGCGTACATTCCGTAAACGAATCCGCACAGTTCGTCGTGAGTGCCGACGCCGTATTCGGATATGTCGACAAGACGCACCTGATAATTTATATCATAACGGAGCTTGTCACCCTGTTCAAGGCAAACGACAGAGCCGTGCGACGATCCGGCGGCGTTATTCACCATTTCGATGAGAGTTTTTGTCTTGCCCGTGCCTTTGAGTCCTACGATCAATTTAACCATATTAAACCTACTTTCCCGACGAAAAAAAGTATATGTAACCGTCCGCCGTTTCGTCGCCGGCGGACAACGCCTTTTTAATATCTTACACTATGTCCGGATCATTTTCAAGACCTTTTTGACTTTTTTGCAAAGCGGCGCGACTTTTTAGCGATTTTGACAATACGCGGCCGTCGGTTTTAGGGATTTTCCCCATCGTGCGCGATCACGTTTTTGATATTTTTTTCGAGTTTGATGCGAGGGACGGTCATATCCCTGCCGCATCCGAGGCAAACGACGCGAACGTCGCTGCCCGTACGCAAAACTTTCATTTCTCTGCTGCGGCAGGGGTGCTCTTTCTTCATTTGCAAGATATCGCCCACGTCGAACTTTATGACATTCATCGTATCACCTCATACAAAGCGTATCACAAACGGTGTGAAAAGTCAATATTTTCGCTGGAATTTTGAGGTACGAATCCCTTTTGCGCCACGAATATCTCGGCGGTGTGAACGCCTCCGTCAAAGGAAAATTCGTTTTTCCATTCCCTGCCGTCGAGAGCGATGAAATCGCGCTCAGATTTGCTCGCTTTTATGACGTAGACAGTGCCTTTTTGACGCACCTCGAGCGTGAACGAATCAAACGCTTCGGAAAAGCGCGGCCGAACGGAAAAGCCGCGCGGCGTTTGGCAATAGCCGCAAAGTTCCTCGATAAATACAGTCCTGTACCAGCCCGCCGCGCCCGTGTACCAGCTCCATCCGCCGCGCCCGATGTTCGACGCTTCGGTATACACGTCTCCCGCGAGAACGTACGGTTCCACTTTGTACGACGGCGATTTTTGCATCAGCGGATTTATCGTAAATAAAAGCTCCGCTCCCTCTTTGTTCATGCCTATGCGCAGCATACCGAGCGCCGCAAAAACCGCCGCGTGCGTGTACTGCCCGCCGTTTTCACGCACTCCGGGGATATAGCTTTTGATATAGCCTGGGTTTTCCGCACTTTTTTCAAACGGCGGTGTCAGTAGCTTTACAATGCCGTTTTCTTTGTCAAAAAGCTCTTTCAGCGCCGATTTTACAGCTGTTTCGGCGCGTTTTTTGTCCGTGCCGTCCGCTATCACAGCCCACGACTGGCTTATCGAATCAATCCTGCACTCCGCGTTTTCCTTTGAGCCGAGCGGCTTTCCGTCGTCAAAAAACGCCCTTTTGTACCACTCGCCGTCCCACGCGTTTTTCTCAATGTTTTCCGAAATTTCATCGGCGCATTTTCTGTAAAATTTTGCCGTTTCGCCGTCGCCGCGCCCTTCGCAT
>CAJONA010000017.1:13445-17584 GCA_905235755.1 uncultured Clostridia bacterium | reverse complement strand
ACGCGCAGCGCGGCCGCGGTAACTTCTGTGTAGACCTTCTTCGCCTTATCGTTGCCGAGGACGTCTGCGCCATAGTTGCCGGCGAGGGTGCCCGCGACGAAGATGCCGCAGCGGTTGACGTTCTTTACAGTGCAATCCTCAAAGCGCGCGTGCATAAGCGAGTAATACGTGTCCGTGCCGAATTTAATGCCGCTGGCGAGCGACTGTATCATCATGTCGCGCACGTCGATGTTGTAACACCCGACGGGATCGGACGATTTGAAGCACAGTCCGTCGTCGCCCGCCATTATGGCGCAATTTTCGACGGTCATATCGTGGCAGTCGACGGGATCTATTCCGTCGCGGTTCGGCGTGTTCATGCAGTCGAGGTACAGATTTTTCAGCACGATATTTCCGCTTGAAAGCGGGACGACCGTCCAGAACGCGCTGCTCTTGAAGTTGATATTTTCGATATTTATATTGTTTGAATACGTTATATAGATCAGATCGGGGCGCGCGTCGAGAGCGCGGCAGTCATTGACCGGATCGTTCATCTTGAAGCGGTACAGCCCGTTGCCGTCGAGCATTCCGCCGCCGGTTACGGTTATGTTCGAGATATTCTCTCCGTAGAGCAGTCCGCGGCCGAGCTGGCGGTGAGCGCAGAGGCTCGTGCGCGGCTCTTTGAGCGGATACTCGCCGTGATCCTGCGTGCCGAGAAGCGTCGCGTCGGGCGCGACGAAGACAGTCTCATCCGAGCGGAGCATAAGCTCGCCCGAGAGGAACGTTCCGCCGTGAACAAGCACCGTTCCGCCCGTGTACGCGGCGTCGTCGAGCGCGCGCTGCAAAGCCGCCGTGTCGAGCGTTTTTCCGTCGCCGACGGCGTTATACGGTGCGTCCTTTACGTCGAAAACGGGTGCCGAGGGGATAACTCCGCGGCAAAGATCGGCGTCGTCGTAGACGCGTATTTTTTCGATAAGAAGCTCCGTTTTTTCGCCGATCGTATAGCCGACGCCGCAAACGGCGCCGCTGCTGCGCAGTTTAAATCCTTTTGCGCGGCACGCGCCGTCCACCCACACGTCGAACGTCTTTGAATTTGTGTCGAAAGTGATCTTTATAAGAAAATAATTTTCGCACGGGTAGTAGAACCAGTCGACAAGTCCCGCGTATATCTGTTGCCACTCGTCGCCGTCCGAAACATAGAGGTTATTCATATACAGCGCGACGGCGGCGCACTCGCCGTTCTCTGAGACGAGCGATATCTTCGCTATGCCGCGGTCGGACGCCTTCACCTTTGTTTCGACAGTGCCGACGCCGTTTATTTTCCGGAACCGATACACCGCCGCAGCGTCGAGCGCGTCGGCGGAAGAAAGCGACATCGACGGGCGCGCCTCAAACGGAATCGGCACGGTTTTCATCGCGGCGTTTTCGGAAAGGCGGAATTTGTCTTTACAAAGCGTCGAGCCGTTTTCGTCGCAGACGAACACCTCCGTGTCGTCATAGACTTTGAAATTGTCGATATGCACCTCGCCGCCGTTCGAGTAAAAGCCCACCTCGGCGACGTCTCCCGACGACGGCAGATCGCTCGCGGCGACGCGGCTGTTGAGCCATACGTCGCATAGACCGAATGTTTTGTCGTATATGACTTTCACGCTGTACTGCTCGCCGTAATTTACGTCTGCTATCTTAAAAGCGGCGCTCTTTGCGACGGCTTTTATCTCGCCGTCGTCGATAAACACGCCGACGATGTTTTCGCCGCCGTCGCTTAACATCGCGCAAACGGCGTATATGCCGTCACGCGAGACGGGCGTGACGAGCGCCGAGACGACGAGCTTGTCGCCGACGTTTTCGAGTTTTTTCTCAATGCGGCCGACGCCGACGATCTTTGCGTATTTGTCGCGCTCGTCGTTTGCGCGTTTTTCAAGCGTGACAGACGGCGAAACGTCGAATTTTTCAAGCGCGTCGGCAGAGTTGAACGTCTCGCAGACATAGCTTTTATATGTTTTTTTCTCGTACACGCCGAGATCGTTTTCAAAAGACGGCAGCGCGGCGAGTTCCTTTGCATCGTCTTCTTTTACGGGGCGCACAAGCACGAAAAAGTGATCGCCGTCGCCGTCAAGTCCGGGTATGTGGACATGCGCGCCGCCGCGGAACGTTTTTTCAAAAGCAACGTATTTCGCTCCGTTTGAAAGAGCCGCGGTGTCGCCCGTGTTTGTGTAATCGTTTGCCCATGCGGGCGCAGGTGCGCTCTTATCGAGAAACACCGACACGATGCTGTCGCACTCGACGAAAAAATCGACCTCCTGCTTGTCGTCAAAGCTCTCGGCATTGGAATTGAACGTCATTATGTAATCGGCGCCGATATATTTTTCGTCGCACGATACGACGACGGCGTCGGAGTTTGAATAGACCGTCTTTCCCGTGTTGAAATCGGGCAGTACGCTGTACCAGCCGCTCGTGTCCCAAGGCGAGACAAATCGGCTTGTCGTCGGATCTTTCGGGCGATGGAACACGTCGCCCGCGCTTTTATAAATAAAACGGTTCATATTTTTTCCTCCGAAGAATTTTTACACTGTAATTTTACCACAACGGGGCGATTTTGTATATCGTTTTATCAAAAAAATTTATTTTTTGCCATAAGTAAAAATAATCGCGCTTTTTTTGTCAAAGATATTTTGGGGGTGATATTATGGAAATAAGAACCGATCTCGCGGTAGAGATGCGCGAATCGAAAATGGAAAGCGAAGCACGGCGCGACGCGGGAGAGATAGACGGCGTGAATTTTTTTGAGCAAAATGACGGCGACGTGAAGATAAGCACTATCGACGTGCTGAACGAGAGCGGGGAGAAAAAGCTCGGCAAGCCGCGCGGCCGATATGTCACGATCGCGTTCGGCGACGTATCGAGCATAACGTTTGACGAATACGAGCACATATGCAAAGTTATATCGGAGAGCATCGAGTCGCTTGTGAAAAGGACGCACGGCGACGTGAAAAGCGTGCTTGTTTGCGGGCTCGGAAACCGTCGCTTTGCCGCCGACGCCGTAGGCGTGATATCGGCGGAGCGCACCGTCGTCACGCGGCACATCAAAATGAGCGACGAAAAGGTGTTCCGCGGCGCGGGATTTTTCGACGTCTGCGCCATTATGCCGGGCGTCGTCGCGCAGACGGGTATAGAAACGCTCGAGCTTGTGCGTAGCGCGGCAAAAGAGGCAGCACCCGATCTCATAATCGTCATCGACGCGCTCGCGGCGCGTCGGACGGAGCGGCTGCACGGTGCAGCTGACAGATACAGGCATATCTCCGGGATCGGGCGTCGGAAATCACCGCAGCGCCATAAACAGCGAGACGACGGGGAAGCCGACGATAGCGCTCGGCGTTCCCATGGTCATCGACTCGAACACTCTTCTGACCGATCTGCTTGAAACTGCCGGCGCGTCGGGGGATATCACGATGCCGCCGAGCATGTTCGTCTGTCCGAAAGACGTCGATGCAAAGGCGGAGCTCGTCGGCAGTATGATAGGTTATGCTATAAACCTTGCGTTTCACAAAAACATGAGCGTACCCGAGATGATGATAATGTAATAAAAAGCGCCGCCGCGTCATATATTTTAAAAAAACAAAGCGGAGCGCGATATGAACGAGAACTTGCCTGTATACGTCGGCGAACAGCCTCATATAAGAAAAAAACCGAGCAAAACGAAAAGGCGCGCGGTGTTTATCATCGCGGCAGCGCTTGTGCTTGTTGCCGCGGCGACGTTTCTTCTTCTGAATGACGAAAACAGTTTTTTGTCTGCGTTTGTAAACCGCTTGGGGAACAAAAACCCGGGCGCGACGGAGGGCGAAACGCCGAAAACGGGCGAAACGTCCGACTTTTCCGACAATGATCGGGACATATATTCATTTGACTTTTCAGCCGTTCCGGACGGCGCCGTCGCCGTTTTGCCCGTCGATATGACGGTCGGTGCGGAGTCGGATTTTTCTCCCGTCGCCCTGCCGAGATCGGCGGGAAAGGTGCTCGTGATATCGACGCGGCCGTTTGAAAGCTATCTTGAAAATGACGCGACGCACGTCGGCGAGGAATACGTTTTTACCGACGGGGAGCATACGACGGGCGGCGTCGGCGAATATCTCGCGTCAAAACTGCAAACGCTCGGCGTGGAC
>CAJONA010000017.1:0-13419 GCA_905235755.1 uncultured Clostridia bacterium | reverse complement strand
AGGCGCGTACGCCGCGGCGGCAGACGCGATAGCGGAATATATGAATGAAAACGACGTCGGATATGTCGTAGATATCGGGCGCGCGGCGCTCGTCGGGGACGGCGGTGAAGTGCTTCGCCCGATAGCGCGAAGCGGCGATGAGATCTTCGCGCAGACGGCGCTTATCGCCGCAAAGGACGGCGAACGTTTTGATACGCGCTCGGGCAACGCCGCGGCGCTTGCCGAAGCGATGAACGGAAAAGCGCCGAAGGCGGCGCTCGTTGAAACGACGGACGGAGTTTTGAATCAAAACACCGACGCCGTGTTTATCACGGCGAGGATCGGCGCGTGCGGAAACACGTACTCGGAGGCGATAAGCGCGGCGTCGATACTCGCCGAAGCGCTCGCGGACTTGATAAAATGAAAGATCCCGCTTCGGCGGGATCTTTTCGCTTATTTGTGTTTTCCTCTTTTGCGCAGTTCGTTTAAAACGGTTTCGGGATCGTTGCATGTTACGAGCGGATAACCGCGCTCTATCATCGCCTCGACGCCGTCCGCGCCGCTTACTTCGGCGGGCGCCCACGGCTGAACGCCGCGCGACCACATCATATCGCACTCCTCTTTCGTCGCGAGCGGCTGATCGCTCCAAAATCCGCGATACATACACGCGGAGTACGCATATTCGTACGGGTTGAGCGTGATCTTTTCGCCGCCGAGCATCGACGCGACGGGATAATATACGTGATGCTTGTATTTTTTGCCGTATTTGCCGACGATGTACTCGTGTATCTTTGGGCTGAACGAATTCAAAATCGCTCTGTCGGCGAAGTTGTAATCTTCGATTATTTTGATTATCTTGTCGGCGACGATGTACGGTGTGTCGTCTTTCCAATCGCGCGGGTATTCTTTGAACTCGAAGTTGACGGTGAGGTTCGGCACTTTGCTGACAAAATCCATAAACTCGATAAACGTCGGTATCTTCACGCCCTTGAAGCGGGACGATTTTTTGCAGCCCGCGTCGAGCTTTCTCAGTTGTTCGAGCGTCAGATCGCGGACGTGTCCTTCGCCGTTCGTCGTGCGGTCGACCATATAGTCGTGATGAAGCACGAGTTCGCCGTCTTTTGTAACGCGTATGTCCGTTTCGAGCTGATCTACGCCGAGCTCGACGGCGGCCTCCATCGACTCCATCGTATTTTCGGGGTATTTTTCCGAGAAGCCGCGGTGTCCCGCGACAAAAATATTGTCTTTGCTCTGCGTCCAGTAATTCATATATGCCTCCGTTTGCTTTTGTAAATTTTTTCAATGATATTTTATAATATTTACTTTTATAAGTCAATACATTTTCCTTGCAATATATAAAATAATATGGTACAATTAAGAAAAGGAAAAATTTTCGGAGGAAATATATGAATATCACAAACGACATCATTTATATCGGCGTAAACGATCATGATATCGACCTTTTCGAAGGCCATTATAAAGTCCCAAACGGCATGGCGTATAACTCATACGTCATTGCAGACGAAAAAACAGCCGTCATGGACACCGTCGACGCGCGCTTCACGCACGAATGGCTCGACAACGTCGCAAGTGCCCTCGGCGGAAAGTCTCCCGACTATCTGATAGTTCAACACATGGAACCCGACCATTCCGCCAACATAGCCAATTTCCTTAAAATATACCCGAACACGAAGGTCGTCGCCAACGCGAAAACTCTCGGCATGATAAAAAATTTCTTCGACCTCGATCTGTCGGAAAACGCCGTAACGGTGGCTGACGGCGACACGCTGACTTTGGGCAGACACACGCTCACGTTCGTGTTCGCGCCGATGGTGCACTGGCCGGAGGTCATGATGACGTATGACAGCACTGACAAGGTGCTGTTCTCCGCCGACGCTTTCGGCAAATTCGGCGCGCTCGACGTCGATGAGCCGTGGGACGACGAAGCCCGCCGCTACTATATCGGCATCGTAGGTAAATACGGAGCGCAGGTGCAGAGCGTGCTCAAAAAAGCGGCCGTGCTCGATATTGAAAAGATATGCCCGCTTCACGGCCCCGTGCTGGATAAGGATCTGCCGCATTATATCGGTCTTTATAACACGTGGTCGTCGTATGAGCCCGAGAGCGAAGGCGTAGTCATCGCATACACTTCGGTTTACGGAAACACGAAAAAGGCGGCGGTCTCTCTCGCTGAAAAACTCACGCATAGCGGAAGTCCCGTCGTCAAGGTGTACGACCTCGCCCGCACCGATATGGCGCTCGTAGTCGCGGAGGCGTTCCGTTACAGCAAACTCGTCCTTGCGACGACGACGTACAACGCCGATATATTCCCGTATATGAGGGAGTTTATCGACTGCCTTGTCGAGCGCGGATTTAAAAATCGCACCGTCGCGTTTATCGAAAACGGCTCGTGGGCGCCTCTCGCTGCGAAGGTGATGAAGGAAAAGCTCGCGCCGTGCAAAAATCTGACGTTCGTAGAGCCGGTCATCAGCATAAAATCGGCGCTTTCCGCCGCGAACGGCGAGCAGATCGCCGCCGTCGTGAGCGAGCTTTGCCGCGATTTTGTCGCGCGTTCGAGCGAAATGGCGAACAAAAACGATATGACGGCGCTCTTTAAGATCGGCTACGGACTGTATGTCGTCACGTCAAACGACGGCAAAAAGGACAACGGACTCATCGTCAACACGGTAACGCAGCTTACGTCGAGCCCGAACAGAGTCGCCGTGGCGATAAATAAGGAAAATTACTCGCACCATGTGATAAAGCAGACGGGCATTATGAACGTCAACTGCCTGTCGGTCGACGCGCCTTTTGACGTGTTCAAGTCGTTTGGATTTGTCAGCGGCCGCGCCGTCGACAAATTCGCGGGACAGACGCCGCCGCGCTCCGACAACGGCCTTGTGTTCCTCGAAAAGCATATCAATGCGTTCATGTCGCTCAAAGTCGAGCAGTATATGGATATGGGCACGCACGGGCTGTTCATCTGTTCTATAACGGAGGCGCGTGTGATGAACGACAGAGAGACGATGACATATTCGTACTATCAGGCAAACGTCAAGCCGAAGCCCGAAACGAACGTCAAAAAGGGATACGTCTGCAAAGTTTGCGGATATGTATACGAGGGCGACGAACTGCCCGAGGATTTTGTCTGCCCGCTCTGCAAGCACGGCGCGCAGGACTTCGAGCCGCTGAAATGATAATGATAAAATCGCACGCTGTGGCGTGCGATTTTTTTGCGAGCGGCATTTCTCGCGCCGGATTTTCCCGCGCGCCGCTATTTTCCGCGCGCCGATGCGGCGCAGGGCAGTGCACTTTTCTTGCTCGCGCCGCTGTTTTTCGCGCGTCAGCGCGAAAATACTTTTCTCTATGTACTTTTCTTGCTCGCACAAGAAAAGATACCAAAAGAAGTGCGCCGCTCCAAAGCCGCGGGGCTTGCGTAGTGCAGATAAAGCCGCAAATGCACATTATTTTGCTCCCCGTCTAAAGCGTCGCCGCACGGCGTCTCCGCTTTTTAATTTTGCACAGCAAAATTAACCGCCGGAACTTCTCGCTGCGGCTCGGTCACCGCTCGGCTCTGACGACCATTCAGGTCGTCATTCACTCCCTCGCGGCCGCTACGCTACGCAAAAGGGCGTTGCAACTAAAACCGTAGTTTTAAACGCGCGCCACATAGGATAAAATTTTATCATTCTCGGCACGCGTTTCACTTCCGGCTTGAACTCGACGGATCTTTGCCTTTTTCGCCGGTAAATTTTGCGGAGCAAAATTTAGAAACCAAAGGAGCGGTGCGACGACGTTTCAGGCGAGGGGAAACGACGTATTTTCTCGGCTTTATATGCACTACGCAAGCGCTCAAGCGGCACGCTTGTCTGCTTCTTTTGGTATCTTTTCTTGCAGAAGCAAGAAAAGTACGTCGTTCGCGCACGTTGCGCGGAAGAGAACACCGTGAGCGCCGATGCACGCGCGAGAAAAGCCGCGCCGCGCGGAAAAGAACGCGGCTGTGCTCCCGAAAGAAAAAAGAGAAAGATATTTAGAAATGTAAAAAAGCACCCGAAGGTGCTTTTTTACATATAACTCATAACTCAGTTCGCTCCGAACTTGTCTATCTCTATGCCGTTGATGAGCTTTTCGGAATCGCTGAACAACTTGTCGAGCTGCGAATTTCTCATGCAAACGCCGTCGGATACCGTCGTCTCCTCGCTGATAAGCTCATGCGTGCCGTCGACGTTTATCTTATATTTATATACGGTCGTTGTGGGGACGACGTAGCAATACGTCTGATTCACGCGCTGTGTCGTCACACCGTTTATATCGGTGTAATCATACAAAATATCATAGCAGTTATACGTATATACTATGCGCGTATATTCGCCTTCCGCACTGCCGTTGAGATACGTCCACTTTGAAAGATGTCCGTTTTTGTCGATGGAATAGTTCTTCGGTTTGTAGTTGCCGTCTGCGCGGTCCTCTTCCTTTAAGAAGAAGCGGCCGTTTTCTTCGTTGTAATACGCCGTTTCGTATGTCAGCGTCGTCTCCTCGCCGTCAAGACCTTTTACTGTCAGCACGACGTTGTGGCAGCGGATATATCCGCCGTCGTATATCGCCGTTACATATTTGCCGTCGGACGATATCTTTTCGCCGGAAGCGTCATATCTGTAATATGTCTCATTTGTGTCGCGCTCGGTGTTCTGTATTTTTATTATGCGCGACGGCTCTGACGATATCGTACCGACGTTGTTATCGGCGTCGATAGCGTACTCCCTCGTTATCAGGACGTAGTAGAGCTTTCTGAAATTCTCAAACTCGCCTTCAAACTTTGTCTGCGTGTACGATCCCAGCGGGACGACCTTGGCGTCGACATCGAATGTGAGCGGCTCTCCGTCGCGCATGACGGGAACGCTCGTATCGCTTGCGAGCGTGACGTCGACGTGATACGTCATATAATCGCCGTCGATTGTGTATCTGATATCCGTATCCGGTCCGACAAGTTCGAGATAGTCGAGCGAGGCGATGTTGTCATAATACATCCTCGCGCTTATATATCTGACGGCGTGCCACGTTACATACTCGAAGTCAGCGGTGCTTACGACAAAGATCGTCTCCGAATACGGAGAAAACGCGTATCTGTACTCGCCGCCGAGCTTTTCATCGTAATATGCGTCGCCGAAATAAATGACGTAATCGCCGCTTTCAAACAAATCTCTGCCCGATATATCGTCCAAGTTTAAAGTAAGGCGCGCGAAGCATTTTTCGGTGCCGTTTTCAAGCCGCTCGGGGTCGAGATCGAGCCCGCAGGCAAGGTACACGTCGGGATCGTAAACACTGCTCCCGTACGCTATTACGGCGTCTGCCGAAAGATATTCGAGCGTCGACAGCACATACGTCGTGAACGACGATTCATTTACGATATATCCGCTCGGATAGTCGAGCTTGTACGTCTCGCCGGACGATGTTATCGTGTCGGCGGTCAGCGTGTGAATTTGGACAATGCGCCTGTATTCGCCGTCCGACAAGCGTTCGAGCAGATAATTGTTAGGCTGATATATGCCGTTCGAAAAATAAGGCATCACGAACGTGCTTACAAGGACGGAACTCTTTTGCTGCACGAACGTCGTAGCAATATACGTCGTCAGGGAATACACGATGTAGTATTCTTTCGTTTCGCCCGTCGTTTCGTCCGTGACGACGTTCCGTCTGCCGTCCACCATGGCGTAATATCCGTCTGCCGTCGGGTGAACATCTCCGATATAGACTTTATACGACGAGCCGTCCGTGAGCTTCACTTCGAGATACGCGGGGTCTGCCGACTCGGCAAGACCGTAATTTATGAGGTCTTCCTCCGTCGCGTATTCGTTCACTCTGTCCTGAGTGCCGAAATTCGGGGAATTTGTAACGAGCAGGAGCGAATTTACGACAAAGCTCGCCACGTTGTTTTGATCGAACGCCGTCGATTCCGCGCCGACTATCTTAAAGCCCGTCTTGTCCGATCCCGGATCTGTCGCGGCGAGCGTGAAGTTCTCGTTTTTGTTTTTGACTTCTATTGAAACGACGTCGCCGCGCGAGCGGAATTTTTCCATCAGTATCGTGTTCGAGCCGTAAAGCTCCTCGCCGTCGTAAAGCGTCGGCACATAATTTGCCGCAGAGCGGAATGAGGGCGCGATTATCGCAAAATAAACGATGATTCCGACGGCAAAAACGGCAAGCGCGATAAGTCCCACGCGCGCCTGACGCTGAAGCGTTGTTTTTTCGCCTTTTGTAAAAAGCGCTTTTATATCTTTAAAAATTTTCATGAATGACGTCTCCTAAACCATACTACCGTGCCTATCGCAATAGATATGACGGGTACCGCAACTATCGTCGCCACGGTCCATGCGGTCGCCGCCGCGTCCGTTATGCTGAGCGACGAGCCGTCCGTGAATTTGACGAAGTTCACGCCTTCAAAATAGATCATTTCGTCGTATATCTGCGACAAAATCCAGTTCATGACAGTACTGTTCATGCTCGTGTTTGTGTACTCATGCGACATAAATTCGGTGGAGCCGATGAGGAACGCGTAGCTTCTGGTATTGTTGTCGTCGTTGACGTCCCAAGTGCTGTAATATACGCCCATAAAGCACTCGTCGTATCCGCTCTTGTCAACCGTCGTCGCCGACGAGTACGGATAGAACAGCGGATACGCGCCGTAAGAGCCGTTATAGCCGTGAATGGTGTCGCTGTGTACGGAGTCGCTGTCGACGACATAGATATTCGTCGGAGACTCAAATACGGTAGGCACCGTCGTCGAGCGCGAACCGAACAGCTCGTTTTTAAGAGACAGCGACATATCCGACGACATCTTGTCGTAGTCGGCGGTTATCTTCGACGCTTCCGAACTCGCTATCGAGTGCCTTGAATCCGATATCGCGCCGCCGTATCCCATGCCGAATTCGGAGAGGAGCTCGCTCAGCGCGGGGAGCTCCGGCGTCGTCGAGCCGACGGCGGCGATTATATTGCCGTAGTTTGTGCCGAAGAAATCGCGTATCTTTTTGACTTCCGACGTGCCGCTTTCGCCGGCGGCGGGAACGTAAAGGTCGAATTTCGGATCGTTTATTATAACGATACAGTTGTTGTAGTCGCCGGCGGACGCGAGGTCGTAATAATCGGAGAAATCCTCTTCGCCGAGATTTATCTCGACAACGTCATATCCCGCTTCTGAGAGCGCCGCTCCCCAAGAATCGGAAACGGTATTGAGCGACGGCTCGCCGTGGCCTATCAGGTAGTACGCGACGGGGCGGTTTTCGTCTTTGCCGAGCATCTGTGCGAACGCGGAGAGTATCCTCGCCTCGGCGTTGTAGCCGTAGAGATTGCCGCTTTTATCATACACGAAGAACGCGTTTATCGCGTACTTCTTGACGCTTGCCGCCGATATCATATCGAACTGCTCGTCGGCGAGCTCGATCACGACGTCGGTTATCGAAACGGTGTCGCCGTATGTGAATTTATACTGCTCGACAAGTTCGGGATGAGTCGTCGAATTTATCGCTTTCAAATTTACGTTCGGATATTTTTTCGTTATCTCTTTGATGGTGTTGTAGACGAGTAAGGTCTGCGCATTGTACGTTGAAAAACGGTCCTCGTCCATCATGAGAACGAAGTTGAAATTGACGGACGCGCCGCCTTCGCCCATCATACTGTCGAATTCATCTTTGAACTCGCTCGACAGCTCGTAATAGTTTTGCGTCGTGAGGTCGGTGTACCATATATACGCCGAGCCGAGCGCCGTGACGATGACGTTGAGAATGACGACGGCGGCGACGACAACGACTGTTATGAGCGTCGCGGATGAGCCGTATTTGAATTTTTTGCTTTTATAGAATTTATTCATTTTCACGCCTCCTTTCATCATGACCAGCGGCGTCTTTCAAAGACGCGCACCGTAAGGAAAAGGAACACCGCTATGAGCGAGATATAATATACGAAAGCCGCCCAATCGAAAAGTCCGTACGAGAAATATGTGAATCTCGACATGACGGATATAGCGGAGAAGATGCGGCGTATGAACTCTGAGTTGATGTAGTTGTTTATCGTCTGCGCGAAGATGAGCAGGCAGAGCGCGCCTATCGTGCCGAACGCCGCTATGAACTGGTTTTCCGTCAGGGACGATATGAACTCGCCGACGGCTATGAACGCCGCGCCGACGAGCAGCACCGCTATGACGCTGCCGATGTATATCGCCGCTTCGGGTGTGCCGTATTTCGCAAGCGGAATATAATAAATTATCGAGGAAACAAGGAAAGAACCGCCGAAAAGCGTGTACGCGGCGAGGAATTTCGCCATCACTATGCCGAAAAGCGACACAGGCGCCGTAAGGATCAACTGATCGGTACGCATTTTGCGCTCCTCGCTGAGCAGTTTCATCGTGAGAAGCGGCACCTCGACGATGCAAAGCATTATAACGTACGAGAAATAGCTCGTGTAGTTCGCATTACTGCCTTGCTGTACGGTGAGTGACATAAATATCCCCGCGCTGACCGCGAAGAATATCGCCACGAAAACGTACCCGACGGGGCTCGTGAAAAAATACCGCATTTCGCGTTTGTATATCGCTGACATTTTGCTCCTCCTTTCATACCTCTCCGCCGATCGCGGAAAGGAATACGTTTTCTATTGTCGCGCCGACCTGTTCGAGCGAAAGTATCGGCCACGAATTTTGCGCGAGCATGAAGAATATCGGCTTGCGAACGTCGATGTCGCCCTGGCTTTCGACCAGATACGAGCACGAACCGTCGCCGTAATCGACCGCGAGGCTGACAGCCGCGACGCCGTTGATTTTTCTCATTGCGTTCGCAACGCCGGACGATGGCCCGTCCACTCTTACCATTATGCGGCGGTTGCCTTTGAGCGCGTTTTCTATTTCGTCCGTGCGGCAGTCGGCGACGATCTTGCCTTCGCTTATGATTATTATGCGGTCGCAGATCGATTTCACTTCGGAGAGGATATGCGTCGAAAGGATGACGGTGTGATCTTTGCCGAGATCTTTGATAAGGTTGCGTATGTCGATTATCTGTTTCGGATCGAGGCCGTTTGTCGGCTCATCGAAAATGATGACCTCGGGATTTCCGACGAGCGCGCCCGCTATTCCGACGCGCTGACGGTAACCTTTCGAAAGATTTTTTATCATTCTGTTCATCGCATCCTCGATCTTTACGACGCGTGCGATCTCGTTTATATGCTCTTTTTTGTTAAGCGTGCATTTTTTAAGATCGTATATGAATTCGAGAAATTCTTTGACCGTCATATCGAGATACAGCGGCGGAAATTCGGGCAGATAGCCTATTTTTTTCTTTACGACCATCGGGTGCTCCAAAATATCGTATCCGTCGATGCACGCGCGCCCCGACGTGGATGAGAGATACCCCGTAAGGATGCTCATAGTCGTCGTTTTTCCGGCGCCGTTCGGCCCCAAAAAACCGACTATCTCTCCTTTTTCGACCTTGAAACTGACATCGTTTATGGCGTATCTGTCACCGTATTTTTTTGTAAGATGTTCTATTTCTATCATTGTTGCGTTCCTTTCGTGGAGCAATTATTTTAAAACTTTATGTGCATGCGCTCGGGAAGCACGGATACTTCGACGTCCTTGTAATCGCCGCCGTATTCGCCGTCTGTCGTCCATGCGACTTCGTTATCAAACGAAAAACGCACCTTTGACGCCGTTGCGCGTATCACTGTGGCGCACTTGATTTTGGGATTAAGGAGCCCTTTTATCGCCGTTTGAAGTTCAACGACGTTTTTCGGGAAACGAACGAGCGTGATCTCCATTTCGCCGTCGGAAAGATTTTCATCTTTTATGTCGAAAAATTTCATCCCGCTCACATTTTTCGAATTTGACACCATGCCGTAGATAAAATCCCCGGACTCTGTCTTACCGTCTATCTCGTATGAAAGATGTATCGATTTCATTTCGGGCAGGCGCTTTGCCGCCTCGATCAGATATGCGATTATACCGAGGTCGGTCTTCTTGTCCTGCGCCGTTTGATACGCCACGTCGGTGAAAGCGCCGAACGCCGCGACGTACGCAAAAGGACGCTCGCCGAGTACCCCAACGTCGTAATAATGCTCGTCGCCCTCGACAAAACGTTTCATCGCCGTCTTCAAGTTCCGCGATATGCCGTGCCCGTTCGCAAAATCATTCGTCGTACCTATCGGCATATAGCCGAGAAGCGGAGACGCGCCGCTGCTCACGACGCCGTCGATCATTTCGCTGAGCGTTCCGTCGCCGCCGGCGCATACGACGGCGTCATATTCCGCGGCGTGCTCAAACGCCGCTTTTTTGATATCTCCCGCGCATTTTGAAATATGTACGCTGACGGTATCGTATTTTTTCGACAATATTTCGATCATATCGTAAACCCACAGCTTTGACGCGCCCTCGCCGGCGACGGGATTTAATATCAACAGTATTTTTTCGTCCATAATTATTTCTCGCATGATTATTGTGATAATATAAATACATTATATACCACTTTTATAATTAAATCAATCGGGAAAACGGAACGTTACAATTTTTTTACATTTGGTTCTCACGCGTTTCCCAATCGAGCGCGCGCCAAACGGCTTTGTTCCAGCCGTCGAGCAGTCGTTTTGCCGCGGTCTTGTCCATTTTCGGCGTGAAGACGCGCTCGACCTCGCTGCTATTCGTCACCGACGCCTCGTCTCGATAAAATCCGACGTACAGTCCCGCGAGCATCGCCGCGCCCATAGCCGTCGTTTCCAGCACCTTCGGGCGAGCGATCGGCAGCCCCATTATGTCAGCCTGAAACTGCATAAGGAAATTGTTGGCGCACGCGCCGCCGTCGACTTTCAGCACGTCTGGCGCCGTGCCGATATCCGATATCATCGTGTCGAGGACGTCCTTAGATTGATACGCGATCGATTCGAGCGCCGCGCGCACGATATGATCTTTGCCCGTGCCGCGCGTGATGCCTATAATCGTGCCGCGCGCATACATGTTCCAGTACGGCGCGCCCATCCCCGTGAAAGCGGGAACGAGGTACACGCCGCCGGTCGACTCGACGGCGGCGGCGCACGCCTCCGACTCCGACGCGCTCGATATGAGCTTCATCTCATCTCTCAGCCATTGAATGACGGCGCCGCCCGTGAAAACGCTTCCTTCAAGCGCGTACGCGTGCGAGCCGTGCAGCGTCGCGGCGGCCGTTGTGACGAGCCCGTTGCGGCTGTATATCATCTCTTCGCCCGTATGCGCGAGCAAAAAACAGCCCGTGCCGTACGTGTTTTTCATACTTCCTTTTTTGAAACAGCCGTGCCCGAAAAGCGACGACTGCTGGTCGCCCGCCATGCCGCATATCGGGATCTTTGCGTCGTTGTATTCGAAATATCCGAAATCGTCGCCCGAGCAAAGTACCTCGGGGAGCATGCACCTCGGAATGTCGAATTCTTTAAGCAGTTTTTCGTCCCAATCGTGCGTACCGATGTTATACAGCATCGTGCGCGCGGCGTTCGTCTCGTCCGTCTTGTGCGCGCGGCCGTCCGTCAAATTCCAAAGCAGCCACGTGTCGACCGTGCCGAAAAGCAGGTCGCCGCGCTCGGCGTCCTCGCGCGCGCCGGGGACGTTGTCGAGTATCCATTTTATCTTCGTCGCGGAGAAATACGCGTCGGGGACGAGCCCCGTAGCGTGGCGGATATACGTCGCAAGAGGCGTGCCTTTTATCGACGTGCAATAGTCGCTCGTGCGGCGGCATTGCCAAACTATCGCGTTATACACGGGCTTGCCCGTGTTTTTATTCCAGACTATCGTCGTTTCGCGCTGATTTGTTATGCCGATCGACGCTATCTGCGACGGCTTTACGCCGTTTTGCGCCATAACTTCGGTCAGGACGCTGTACTGCGACGCGAATATCTCCATAGGATCGTGCTCGACCCAGCCCGCTTTGGGATATATCTGCGAAAACTCTTTTTGAGCCACGCCGCGCACGCGGAGATCTTTGTCAAAAAGCACCGCGCGGACGCTCGTCGTGCCCTCGTCGAGCGCAAGAATGTATTTTTCCGTCATTTTTTCACCCGTTTATTCCCAGCCACGAGATTATGTCGCAGGTGACTTCATCGCGGCATTTGTCGTTGAGTATCTCGTGCCTGTAACCCTCGTACAGCTTCATTTTAACGTCAAGGGACGCATCTGACATCGATTGATAGACCTTTTTCACGCCATCGCCCATCGATCCTACGGGATCTCTGTCGCCGGAGACGAGAAGATAGCGTTTGCTTTTGTCGAGTTTGCCCGTCCATTTTTTCGGATCTATCATTTTAAGTCCCGTGAACAGATCTCTGTATCCGGCCGTCGTGAACGGGAAGCCGCATCCGTCGTCGGACATATATTTTTCAACTTCCTCCGGGATCGTGTTCAGCCAGTCGAACGGTGTGGTGTACGTTTTTTCGGCTTTGGCGTACGCGCCCGTCGACATCGCCGCAAGCATCATGTTCGGCTTTCTGCGCGCGAAAGGCAGCATCATCGACGAGAGAACGGTCCCGACGCCGACCGCGGGATTCGGGCCCGCCGTGCCCATAAATATGTATTCGTCGGCGGTATCGGAATAATAGCCCGCTATCGTGCGCGCGACAAACGAGCCCATCGAGTGTCCCATAAGCGTCAGCTTTTTGCCCGCGTAGCGCGAACGCATCGTTTTCGCCGCATCTACGTTGCACTCGACAAGATAATGCCAGCCGTCCTTGTCGGCAAAATGGCCGCGCACGCCGTCGCTTTCTCCGTGACCGGGGTGGTCTATCCCGTAGACGAGTACGCCCGCCTCGCAAAGCCGCTTTGCGAACGCGTCGTAGCGCATGACGTATTCGCTCATACCGTGGCATATCTGAAACAGTTGCTTTATCTCGCCTTCGGGCTCCCAGATGCAAAGGCTCACATTGCCGTAGGCTTCTTTAAGTATCTCGCGTTTTGCCATAGTGTTTTCCTCCGAGTTATAAATTTTATTATTAACATTATAACATATAATAGCGTCATTTACAATGCTTTTTTGTATATTATGCCGTCATATCGGCAAAAAGGCACAAAAAACGGTCGGCGCACGGTGCGCCGGCGTTCTCATACGCGGCGCGTTTTTTCGCGCCGCTGTTTTTCTCGCGCGGCGTTTTTTCTCGCGCCGTGCGCGAGGGGACGGTGTGCTTTTCTTTATCTGAAAGAAAAGCACCAAAAGAAGCAGACAAGCGTGCCGCTTGAGCGCCCCACAAAAAAGAGCGAACAACGCGGCTCTCCGGCAGATATATTTTGTACAGCTTCTTTCATCAGGCACGCATCGCGCAATGATATATGATAAAACCGTATTTTCGACGGCACGCGAGACCGTGCGGTGCGAAAAATGCGATACATGGGCGATTCGTGAATCGCCCCTACGACACGATTTCGGCTATAATGTAGGGGCGATTCAC